>NZ_LNUO01000156.1:0-22104 GCF_001462175.1 Psychrobacter sp. ENNN9_III | reverse complement strand
AAGACAGAGTTACATTTTAAATTATTGTGCTGCTTCTGCGTCTACAGAGGTAGTGGTTGTAGTCGTTTCGGAAGCTGGTGCAGTATTAGCATCCCAGATTTTTGGATATTTGTAGCCTGGGAAAGTATCATGAGCATACTTTTTGAATGCTTCTGAGTTATAAGCGTTGGTAACGTCTTCCACCCATTTTTTACCAGCATCAGCTGATTTAATCGCCGACCAGTTGACATAAGCAAAGCTTGGCTCTTGGAACAACGCTTCGGTCAGCTCAATACCAGCATCAGTTGCATAGTTACCATTGATCACAGCAAAGTCTACTTCGTCACGAGCGCGTGGCAACTGGGCAGCTTCTAACTCAACAATATCGATATCATACTTACTGTTATCAGCGATGTCAGTCTTTGAAGCTGTCAGTGGATCGATGTTGTCTTTTAGCGTGATCCAACCAAGGTCATCCATCATCACCAAAGCGCGAGCAAAGTTGCTTGGATCATTCGGTGCTGAGACGCTCATGCCTTTATAAGCCTCATCAAGAGTGTTCTTTTTGCCTGAATAAATACCGAGCGGTGCAGTTGGTACTTGAAAAACTTCGACCAGATCAAGATTGTTTTCTTTTTTGAAGGTATCAAGATAAGGCTTATGCTGGAAGATGTTGATGTCCAAATCGCCTTCAGCCAGTGCAAGGTTAGGGCGGACATAGTCAGTAAAAGCGATTAACTCAACTTCATAACCTTGCTCTTCTAGTGAGGCTTTGACTTGATTGCGTACCATATCAGCAAAGTCACCTTCGGTTGTACCAATGACAATTTTTGTGTGCTCAGGATCGATATCGCTGGCCGCGGTTTGGGCAGTTGTGCCTTCGGTCACAGCTTCTTTATTTGCTTCTGGCGCTGATGAGTTATTACAACCGACCAACACTAGGCTAGATACACCAACAGCGGCAAATGCAGTCGCCAACTGACGGCTAATATCTGTTAATTTCATAAGAGTTCCTCAAGTCAATAAAAAGATAGATAGTAAAACAACCATTAAAAAAGCAACATTATGAATAGTAATGCTGCTTTTACAAAAAATTGGATGACGGTCAAATTAAACCTAGTCAGATGCAATGTCAAGTATTCTATAAAGTGGCTTAACGCTTGTCCAAGCGAGTCGCAAGCCAATTACCAAAGGCTTGAATTGAGATGACCATAATTGATAGCATAAGGACGATAAAAATCATCACTTCAGTTTGATAGCGATAATAACCATAACGAATCGCTAAGTCGCCTAAACCACCGCCACCAATCATACCAGCAGCTGCTGAATAAGAGAGTAGACTAATACATAAAATGGTGACAGATAATACCAGTCCTGATCTTGCTTCATTGAGCAATACTTTGATAATCGTAAAAGGACGTGCACCCATAGATTCAGTCGCCTCGATAATCCCACGTGGTACTTCACGCAGATTTTGCTCGACCAAACGGGCAAAGTAGAACGAGCCAGCAATGGCTAGGACTAAAGAGGCCGCAATAGGACCAATCCCAGTACCGACAATCGCCTTGGTAAATGGACTCATGGCAATCATCAAAATGACAAAAGGGAAAGCACGCATAAAGTTGGTGATACCGCCTAATATTGCATACAGTCCTTTGTTTTGTAAAAACTGTCGATCACTAGATAAAAATAAAAATATTCCAAATAGCCCACCAATCGTAACAGCAGCAGCGGTCGAAATACCAAGCATGACAAAGGTGTCAAACGATGCTTGCCAAATCTCTTTACGCAGCGCATACAGCTTATCTACTGAGGCGGATAGTTCAGTACCAGTTAACATATCTATTTATTTTACCTCATTAATCTTCAACGACTAAGCCTTTGCCTATCGGAGTGGTTGCTTGAATCAGACCTTCTGTTACCGCTGCAACCTCAAGCAACTTCCCTTGGTGCAGTAATGCGGCCCGATCACAGAGTCTACGAATCACGCTCATTTCATGAGTGACAATCACGATAGTCACACCAAGCTGGTCATTAATGTCGCGCAAACAGGTCAGCAAACTGCGAGTCGTTGCAGGGTCAAGCGCACTGGTTGGCTCATCTGCCAATAAAACCTTCGGACTTGGGGCAATCGCGCGCGCGATACCGACACGCTGCTTTTGTCCGCCTGAGAGCTGCGCAGGATAGTGACCTGCACGATCAGTTAGATCCACAATCTCAAGACAATCCATGACACGTTTACGTACATTACGACTAGGATAGCCTGACACTGTCAAATTAAATGCCACATTATCAAAGACGGTGCGATTGGCCATTAGGTTAAATTGTTGAAAAATCATACCGATATTGTGACGCGCAATACGTAAATCACTGGCGGACAACGTCGTCAAGTCAGTACCATCAATGATGACTTGACCGCTATCAGGACGCTCAAGCATATTGATTAATCGTAGCAAGGTAGACTTACCAGCACCTGAATAGCCCATCAAACCAAAGATTTCACCTTGTCGAACAGACAGTGAAGTCGGTTCAACCGCAGTAAACCAATGCGGCTTACCATCTTTGTCTTTTATGGATCGGTCGCTTAAAAAGCTTTTGGTCACGTCATGTAGGACGATCATATCGCTCATGGAATGCTCGAAGTTTAGTAAATAAGGTAGCGGTGATAGTGTCGATATACTATTGCAAGATGACAGCGTCAAATCTATATCAATAGCTATATGATAAGGGGCAGTAATATAGCATATTTCTGGACGTTTTGGATATGAACATTCAAGAACCGCTTATAACGATATAGATATTAGTGTTAGCAGATGTCTGCACACAAAGGACATTAATAAAGTTTTAGTGCTTAGAAGAATATAAAGACAAACAAGTAACAGGCTATACCGCCATGCTGGGAAGCTTGAGCCAATAGCTAGATTGGTAGCGTCTAATCATGATTGTCATGGTTTTTGTGGAGATTATGTTTGACTGGAATGACCACCAAAAACCTAGTATGGCCATTAATAGTATCGGTAATAATTTGGCCTTGATGAGCCGTGACGATTTGTGATACCAGTGATAAACCCAGACCTGAACCTTTATTCTTTTGCTGTAAGCGTACAAACGGACTAAAGATCTCTTCGCGCTTGTCTTTTGGGATACCAGTACCTTCATCGATAACGGCGAGTACTGCATATTTTGGTAATGGCCGCTCATCCTCTGGTTTGACTTTTTTGAGATGTTTCTTAAATAAGCTTTCTTTACGGGGGGTACTGTGGTTATCAGTATTAGCGTCACTGTTATTACCAGTACTGGCTTTAGCTGAATTTTCTTTCGTACTAGCCACGCTTGTTTTTTCTGTTATCCGCTTATGAGATGCAGCTTTGGCACCAGTGTTACTGAGCCCATCAGATATTAAATGTTGTTCTTGTGACTCTGGGACGATATTCCAAATAACTCTTTTAATTCTATCAGTCAAATCAGAAGCAAGTTTACTATGACCATTGGGAAGCATCTTGCTATTGTTGCTGGGGGCTAAAATATCTGCTGTCTGTTTTTGACTATTGCCGTTATCAGATATATTTGTCAATTGACAAGCTTCATTGTGATTGATGCTGTTTTTATCACTTTTTTCATCATGACTAGCGAGCGTTTCACCATTTTTAAAGATAATAGGGGCTGGTATGACATCTGGCTGTTCTGACGCATCGGATGGTATCTCCTCGTCAGACTGGGTGAATATTGAGTTATCTTTTTGCTCGTCTATTGATTGTTCTGTTACATCGATATGTTTGTCATAATTTGAGTGGCCATAGTTTGAGTGACCATAGTCAGCAAAGCTACTGCATACTAGCGAATCTAATAAATATTCAGGTAAGGTGTCTGCCTCGTTGAAAGTTTGCGCGCCATATAGCAAGATAGTCACTGGGGGAACACCATGCAACATCGCATTATTTAGGAGGTTGCGAATAAGATGGGTCAGCATTGATGGTTGACCATCAATCACAATATGTTCGCCAATCAATGTAGCTTCTGGATAATGCTGACGCTCTTGATTTACTAAGTCATATAAGTCTACACGCTCAACCTGCTGCATCGCATGTCCGGCATCAAGTCGGCTTACTAACAAGATACTTTCGACCAAATCATTAAGCCCTGACAAATCACGATTGATCGCTTGGGCACGTTTATCAAACTTTGCTTTTGTATCACTTGGCATCGAACCTGCCAGCATATCCATCATCTCTATCTGTAGACGAATACGGGTAATGGGCGTGCGCAGCTCATGCGAAGCATGGGCCAACAATAAATTATTGGCATCAATCAGATGTTCAATCTTTTGCGCTGCTTGGTTAAACCCGTGGGCAAGCGAAGCAATCTCATCATTGCCGCGACTATTGACACGTACAGTGAAATCACCGTCACCAAGTTGACTCATTTGCTGACTCATGTGATTGATGCGCCATGTCATTGAACGCGCGATCCACCATAGTACGCCTGCCATAATCATAAGTAGGAGTAGCGTTCCGGTGAACAAGTTTAATGCTGCAGACAATGCTGGTTTTTTGGGCGATAGTCGTGACTCATACAGCAACGTATAGCCAGTACTACTATAGACCTGAGCCTGTTGAGTAGGAGGAGTTTCTGAAAAAGAGGGGAACATAACCGTCAATAGTGAAGGCGTTGCAGGCAAATCTAGGGGCAGATCGCTGTTGTCTGTTTGCATGAGCAGGCGACCTTGACTGTCGTACAGTCCCATTTTCGCTTGCAATGATTCATCAAAGATATCAAAGCTCTTTTTGACCACTGCCAACATAAAACGCGCTTGCAAACGATTATTCTTACTAACAGCTGTATTCAATTCGTGCAAAAAAGGATCAATTTGTCCAAGTATTTGGGTTGCCACCACTTCAGAGCGAATACCAGCATTCTTATCATGGACAAGCTGTGTCAATAACACCATAGCGACTGCAAACAAAACGAGTGCCAGCATGACACTAGCAAATAGTTTGGCAAACACGGAGCGAAAACCCAACTGCTGCATTACATGCTCTCTATTAACGAACGCTTATATCAATGACTAACAATAGCCATCGCGGTTGACGTGATGGCTATTTTTTATTTGGTCATTACTTTAATGGTTTACTCAAACCGATTTGACGCATCAGATAAATCATTAAACTTGATCAGTTGCAAATTGATAACCAACGCCGCGCACAGTAATAATGCGTTTTGGCTGACGCGGATTGTCCTCAATTAAGGCGCGTAAACGTGAGATATGTACATCAATTGCACGATCAATGTTATCAGAGCTATCATCGTTTGGCATTGCCTGCCATAACTGCTCACGATTCAGCACTTTACCAGAATGCGTCGCAAAGTAGTGTAATAGTTGGAACTGATGAGTGGTCAAACGTACTGGCTGCTCATCAATGGTCACTTCATGGCTATCAGGAAACACGCTCAAACGTCCAAAAGTTAAGCTATCAGACTGACTGTCAGCTTGATTAGGCTGTTCGTGGCGGCGAACGACAGCGCGGATACGAGCCAGTAATTCACGAGGTTCAAAAGGCTTAGCGATATAATCATCAGCACCCATCTCTAAACCTAACACCCGATCAGTTGTATCACCTTTTGCGGTCAGCATAATGATAGGTACTTTATTGGTCATATTGTTTTTGTTGCCGCGTATCTTCTGGCAAACCTGCATCCCATCCATATCAGGTAGCATCAAATCTAGTACGACCAAATCAATATCACGCTCTTTAGTGTCCAATATATCTAGACCTTCTTGACCTAGCCCTGCATGATGGACATCGTAATAGTTCATCGTTAGGTAATCGCTAATCAATTCAGCCAAATCTGGATCGTCTTCGATTAATAGGATATGTTTACTCATGAGCTGTCCTTTAGTGGTGGTCATTATTCAATAATTGTTGTTTTAGTAGTCATGGTTATTTTTCTAATTTTTCTTAGACACGTATTACCATAATGTATTCATATCATCAGAAAAATGAGCAATACAAATGTTACTGAGTCTATTTTGCCTAACTTAGGCCTTACCACACAAGACATGCTTTGTTAATATTTCTACACAATGTAACTCACTACATAATCGATATAACTTGTGAAGTAGCTTTTTTAGCGACATTTAATAAGAATGTAACGTACAAATCCAAACAGAATGACTGATATTTTGTTCTGTGACTTCTGGTGGAATACTTGAGTATTCAATCAAATATCACTATGAAACTATTACCTTTTTACCGACTGATTTTATAGGTAAGTCTGCCAAGCAGATGAGGCTATCATTACTGATACCAGCAACCAAGTATTGCTCAGTGCTAGGATCATACTTGATTACCTCTACTGGCAGGCGAGTTAAACGTTGATCTTGTTTGATTATCCAGACATTAGCAGTGATTGGTACAAGCGACTGATAGGGCGGCTTTTTTAGTACTGAGAGATCAGCATCGTGAATACCATATTCAGGCACGATGGTACCGACTTCTATCTGTCCATAATCAACACGCCCAGAAACGAGCATATCAGGTTTGAGCTTATCACGACTGGCTTCGTTTTTGACGACATGAACATAAACCCGTAGCTTGCCAGGCTGATTACTTGTGGCTAACTTTCCAATTTGTCCAACAAACTTCTCTGATGAATTCTTGGCTGTAAAATTTACAGTTTGTCCAACTGACAGTTGCGGTTTCATTTTTAGAGGCAGCGTTGCTACAAAACGCAAGTTTTTATCGTCGCTTACACGCAGTAGAGGAGTGTGAGCAGCAACTGGTTGAGCATTCTTTACATGTAATTTATCCACACGTCCAGAGAAGCTTGCTTGTACTACAATAGACTGTGCTGGTAGATTGGTTGGTATGGCTTGCTCTACAATGGCTGTGTCTTGATCGTCACTAATGTTTTGTCTATCCGTATTGCTATCTATAGTTTGGTCTGTTTCATCATTATTAGCCAAATCTTCTTCTGTTAACGCTACATTATTATCTGACTTCTCATTATTACCGCTTATCTCGTGCTCTTGCTCTGTATTAATGGGTGGTTCTGCCGTGCTAGTAGCAACCTTAGTTTCTTGTTCATTATTAGTAGTAGATGCAGAAGTCTTACCGACTGTATCGGCAGACAATTGACGCTTTACTATTAATAGTGGAGTGTCTTCTTCTACCCATTGCCCCTCTGAAACCAATATCTTTTGCACAATTATGTCATGTGCTGCGACAAAACGTGACTGCTTAGTAGGTTCGATCACCCCTTGTAGGCCAAGGCTTGGCTGATAGCGAGAGGGTTTAATACTCAAAATATAATCAGACGCCATAGTGACACTATCGTCATTGAAGATAATAGGAGAATCTGCCTGCGCCTTTTTTTCGCTAGGCTGTTGGTTGTCTATAGGTGCGGGAGGTTGGCAAGCAATTATAAGTAAGGTGCTTAATAAGAAGGCACAGTTCTTGCAGTTGTTAGGAAGTCTTATACGCATCGTCATTAATCACTATAGTGAACGTTATTTTATTATATAGAGAAAGATTAAAAGGTGCGATAACTACTATCTAAGTAGATAACAGTTATCAATGACATATATGAGGTAGAACCACAGAGTTATGCTGACAATCTAAGATAAAACAGACTGGTCATGTTAATCATCCGAATTATTGTATACGTGGTCTGAATAATTAGAAAGTTTGAGTAGACTATGTTAAAACGAGCGTAAAATACTTGATTTATACAATATAGTTACAAAGCAGACTCAAATACTAGTCAGAAAATTACTGAGATTACTTAACGCGATTCTTGTTTTGTAAGGGTTTGTCGAATAGTAAGTAGCAACCATGTCAAGAATAAATATCTATTCATAGGAAAGTAATAATGGAAAATAATTTTGAAGGGTTAAAGGTCATGGTTATTGATGATTCAAAAACCATTCGTCGTACCGCTGAGACTTTACTACAAAAAGCTGGCTGTGAAGTCGTTACTGCAATTGATGGTTTTGATGCACTTGCAAAGATCGTTGATAATAATCCTGACATCATTTTTGTCGATATTATGATGCCACGCCTTGACGGTTATCAAACCTGCGCCCTGATCAAAAACAACCCTGACTATGCAAGTACCCCTGTCATTATGCTGTCTTCTAAAGATGGACTGTTTGATAAGGCACGAGGGCGCATCGTTGGTTCTGATGAGTATCTCACCAAGCCATTTAGTAAAGATGAGCTGTTTGAAACGATCAATCAGTATCGCTCTTAAGTCATATGTATTGACTCATTTTAAAAGATACCGAACCCAAATATATAACAACCATCAATAGACAACAATCAGTGATCACTTGTTCAAATATTTTGAAAAGTGCAATACATCACTTAACCCATTATTTAGTTGCTCTAATAACTTATCCGTACGGATAAAATCGACAATAAAAGGAATAACCATGACAACTGTGTTGGTCATAGACGATTCGCCATCCGAAATGGCAAAATTTCGCGACATTCTAACGAAAAACAATTTTCAGATATTAGAAGCGAATAATGGCGAAAAAGGCTGCTTGATGGCTGCTGAATACTTGCCAGATGTGGTGTTAATGGACGTGGTAATGCCTGAAATGAATGGTTTTCAAGCAACTCGTAAAATCACACGTGGTAAGACAACGGCTCATATTCCTGTCGTAATTGTCAGCACCAAAAATCAGGAGACTGATCGAGTATGGGGCAAACGTCAAGGAGCTAGAGAATATCTGGTCAAACCAGTAGACGAAAACGAGCTTGTACGTATTATCCGTACAGTAACGGAGTAAGTTGTGGCTTCCAAAGGTTTTATCGAGCTTCTACGCTTAGCTGATCTTGCCCGAGCACGTAGTAGTGGTCGTCAAGGTGGGCAAGTGTATGATTGGCGTGGCATAGTCTTTGAAATCGGTGGTCAGCGACTGATTGCCCCAATGGGGGAGGTGTCTGAGGTACTAGCCATGCCTGAATATACCAGTATGCCATTAGTAAAGTCTTGGATGCTTGGTATTGCTAACGTCCGAGGTCGTCTGCTACCAATCACTGACTTGGCAAAGAAGTCATCGTAAGGTCATAGTCATCGATCATAGTTCGGTTTTTTCGGGTTTATTGGTTGATAGAGTCGTTGGTATCGAACAGTTTACTCGTGATCAGTATCGTGCTGAGGCCATTGATAGCGACTCACCATTTGCAGCTTACAACCATGGCAAATTCTCTAAAGATGGTCAAGATTGGTATGTTTTTATGCCAAGTATGCTAGCACGAGATCTAGACTATATTGATGCTGCGATATAAATCAATATTTGTAGGTAACTGTAACCACTCAATATCTGCTCCTAGGTTTATAGAACTTAGGAGAGAGAAAAAAGTTATAAAGACTGACATTAAAGATGGTATGTCAGCATTAAAAAAGTTTTTATTAATAGAAATTTTGCCAATGATAGATAGAAGCCTTCATTGGACGATGATCATTAACAACGTCAGTCATGATATGACTTAAACGACTGTTTGAAAGGAACGAGCGCAATGAGTGATGTTATAGAAAACCCTGCAACTGGTATCAATCAAAAGACATCAGGCCCTAATAACAATATATGGAAGATACTATTAGGGGTTTTCACTTTAGTAAGTGTGGCTTGTTTGATTTTGCTTATCAATACGCTATCAACGGTAAGCAACTACTTAAGTAACGTCAATCAGTTAGAGGTCAGTGCAGCTAACATTGTAAAAAACGTTAATGATGCCACTTTTTCGCGTGATGCTGATGTAAGCGCTAATGCTTATGATGCCTTACAAAACGATGTGCAACGTTATCAAGTAGCATTGATCTCAGCTCAACAAAACGCTACCGACAATAAGGCTGTTTTTGGTGAGCTTAAAAATGAATGGCAAGCCAATAAAGAAAAGATTGACTATGTACTAAGTCATCGTAACGATGTCAATGCGCTACAAGACATAAAAGATAATGTCGCTACGGCTACTAAACAGATGCAAAGTGATTATAGTCAAGTTATAGAGCAGGCAGTCGCAGCCAATATACCTGTTGCAGCTATTAGTGATATGCAGACTCAGACATTACGCGCTGAGCGTTTGCATACTGAAATGGATAAACTGACTCGTAGTATCGACGGTACACCAGCAGAATTTGCAAAACAAGCAGAGCTATTTGCTCAAACGCTAGAAGTACAGCAGCAGAATTATGGGACTTCATTACCAGCGTTACAGGATATATCCGAAACCTTCAATACAGCAGTTGCCCCTGTTGTACAGGAGCTTGCTTCATTAAATAGTCCCGCTATTGAGTCGCGTGAGAATGCACGTGCTTTAGGCGAGCTTGCTACTAATACTCAAGCACGATTGGCCAGTATTGACCGTGATATTTTGACACGTACTGGTGTGATGTGGCCTGCCATTATATTTTTACTAGGTTTGCTTGGCGTCATATACGCGCTTTCTCAACTATTAAAACAGCAAGGGGGCACTGAGCGAGTATTAATCGAAAAAGAAACCCTTCGTCGTCGCCAAGAAGCAGAAACCGAATCTGAGCGCGCACGTCAAATTCAAGAAGAAAATGAACGTAACCAGATGGCTATTCTACGTTTGCTTGATGAGCTAGGTGACTTAGCAGAAGGTGATTTGACTGTGAATGCCACAGTATCTGAAGACTTTACTGGTGCAATTGCTGACTCAGTAAACTTTGCCATTGACCAATTGCGTCAGCTGGTCTTGGTTATTAACAGCACTGCTGACAAAGTCTCTCAATCTTCTGAGCAGACCCAAATGAATGCTGTCGAACTTGCTGAAGCTTCTGAACATCAGGCGCAAGAGATTGCTAGTGTATCCGCTGCGATTAATGAGATGGCAATATCGATTGATCAAGTATCAACAAATGCGACCGAATCAGCGTCAGTTGCACAGCGCTCAGTTGCCATTGCCCATAATGGGGGCGATGTGGTACAGCGCTCTATCGAAGGCATGAACGTTATTCGAGATCAGATTCAAGAAACCTCAAAACGTATCAAACGTCTGGGTGAGTCATCGCAAGAGATTGGTGATATTGTAAGTCTTATCAATGATATTGCTGATCAGACCAACGTTTTGGCATTGAACGCCGCTATTCAGGCGTCAATGGCGGGTGATGCTGGCCGTGGTTTTGCGGTGGTTGCCGATGAAGTTCAGCGCTTAGCTGAGCGTTCTGCAAATGCAACTAAGCAGATTGAAACCTTGGTTAAGACCATTCAGGCAGATACTAGCGAAGCAGTTATGTCGATGGAAACAACGACTTCAGAAGTTGTACGCGGAGCACGTTTGGCAAAAGACGCTGGAGAAGCGCTAGAAGAAGTGCAAAGTGTTTCTAATACTTTGGCCGATTTGATTCAAAACATCTCAAACGCGGCGCAGCAACAGGCAGAATCCGCTGGTCATATTTCTAATGCGATGAATATTATTCAAGATATTACATCACAAACCTCATCAGGGACGATGGCAACGGCACGTTCAGTTGGTGAGCTGAGCGAAATGGCGGCGGCACTTCAAGAGTCAGTAACAGGCTTTAAGCTATCTGATGACAACGAGCAGTTGCACGATTATGAAGAAGACTTTCAAAATCATACTTCTGCCATGGCGTAGATAAAGATAAATGGCATTTAATACCTCTAACGTAGATACTGATCTACATAAAGCCAATGGCTTAAGATCCAGTAATTTTGAGCTCAGTCATTTGAAGCGCAACCACTCAAAAAAAAGCGAGTCGCCTCTTTTTCGCTTAAAAGATAGACCAATCGCAGTTGTTCAGTGGCAACGCTATATAGAACAAGAAATTGGTTTTGTCTTGCCAAAAGAGCAATCTCAATGGTTATTAAATGCGATTGAAACCACAGCTACTGAAAATAATTTGTCTGTAGCAGAGCTTTGGGATGCTGTACAAACAAATAGCAAATTGAACCAACAGTTACTTGATACTGTACTTATTCCTGAAAGTCGTTTTTTTCGTCATGAACCCTCAATAGAGTTTATAACATCGCTGGCAAAACAGTATTGTGCTCAGCTGACACAAAACACGATTGAAGACTATTCTAGTGATAGTGTTAAGAGTGGTGTCGATAGTAGTAGGGGAGTGTTTCGTATATGGAGTGTTGGCTGTGCTACAGGTCAAGAAGTATGGTCATTAGCTATGAGTCTAGCGGCTAAAAACATCTCAAACTATATGTTGTTAGGCTCAGATGTCAGCCGAAAAGCACTCACTAAAGCACGTAAAGGACAATACGATCAGCGTCAACGAAAGCTCATTCCGTCAACGTATCAGCATTTTACGCAATCATTAGCCGTCACTGATCAAAACGATATACAAGCGACACCTCAGTACCAAGCTTCCACCACAAGTCAAGCATTGCCTAAATTACATCTTGATAAACTGCTACCTAATGAGAGTTCAGCGTATTGGCGAGTAGTACCAGAGTTGCATGAACAAGTTAGCTTTATCTGGCACAATATTTTTACTCAAGGTTTAGCGACCTTGCATCTGCAGCAAGTGATTGTATGTCAAAACGTATTAATATATTTTCGACAGTTTGATCAACGCGATATTTTGACACGACTGTCTGCACAGTGTGCGCTAGGCGGTTATATCATATTGGCTCCAGGAGAGGCGCTGTTTTGGCGACCTTCAAATATGCGCCGCATTGCCCATCCACAGGTTAATGCATGGCAAAAAATTAGTGCATAAACGAGTTAGGATAATCCTATGAAAAACCAGCCAAATGAAATGGTGACGCTAGAATGGCTTCTCCCACTTTTTGATCAACAGTTGTCACTAGTGGCTGAAGACTGGCAGTTAGATACTTATCCTGATTTTAAGCGTATAGGAAGACATTACCACGAGATTAGTGGTGCCTTGATAATGGCTAATTTGCCTCAATTGGCTACTTTGGCTGCAAGACTTAGCTTGTTAGCCTATGGTACAAGCAGTGGAACGCTATTGAATGCTCAATACTTCCGAGTAGGGCAATTTGCTCATCAATTGTTGCAATATGAGCTGACTCAATATGTTCAGACAGGGAGTTATCGAAGTGCTCTTATTGATAGAACGATTAATAAACTTACGCATTTGTTACCAAAACAAAATATAGCAGCAGATAATAGTCTACCGCTAAACAGCATCTCAGCTGACGATAATCATCACTTTCTTACCCAAACGATAGAGGTAGCCGTACCTAACGTTACAACGTCAAGTAGCTCTTTTTTATCTTCCTTATTACCTGAACAATATAAACAGTTATTACTGGTATGGCGTCAACAAGTCCAGCAATTACTGGCCATTAATACCAATGATGCAACTGTCTTACTCAGTTTAAAAAAAGTTAGTCATTACTTATGGCAAGCTGTCAGCTTACAGCATACAAATAATGCTGATGCTCAACAACGTTTATGGTTTTTGACAGAGCTTTGGTTAAGTAACCTAGCGGACAATTCATTACCCTTGCCAGCTATTTATGCGCAGCTGTTGTCACAGTTAGACGAGGTCTTAGATAACCGATATCAGCAGGCTGTTGATGTAAGTAAGCAGTCAGATGTTACGTCAATCAGTAATACAGACTCTACTCTGACAACGTCTAAAACAAATGAAAATATAGAAATAGCTCATGAAGATATCGAAGGTTTAATAGCTGATATCTATATACAAATCAGCGGTCTTGAAGATATTAATGAGCAAACTCATGGTTTATTAAGTCATTTATCAAAATCTAGCGAATCTACATTACGTTTTTTACCACGCATATTGGTTGAGCTTGAGTCTATAATTTTGGGTCTCAATAACCCACATACAGTTATAGCTCCTTTGCAGCAACTTCAAAGACAACTTGAGTGTCGTGGTTGGTCTCGCTACGAGGCGCAAGTTAGACAAGCTTTGAGCGACATCAAAAATAATATGATGTCAGAGTCATCATTTGCAGAAGTAAGTGAGCAGATTGAATATCAGCTCCAAGAGTTACACAGTGCTATTTATAACACTGAACAATCTATTCATACCAAAATTGGCGATAAAGCGTCTTTTGTGACATTAGCTACTTCTGATAATACCGCTATCGAAGCGAACGCTGTAAAGTCTACCGCCTTCACTAATGACAATTTACGCCAGCTACGTATTGCAGTCGAAGACCTAAAGTATAACTTTAACGACTATGTATATCAGCAGCAAACCTATCTATTACCAACAGCCACCGCTTTTGCCAAGATTAGTGATGCTTTTAAAGAGATGGGTTTGACGTCGGTACAGACAGTTAGTGATAAGCTTGCAGAGGTATTTGCTAAATTAGAAACCCACAAAATAAAAAATATCAGCTGGAATCTGACACAATCTTTAGCGGAGAGCTTGACAGCGATTGAGCTATTACTAGATTATCTTGCCCAGCAAGTATTTGATCGTCCTTTATTGCAGCAAGCTAATGAGCATATAGAACAGGCACAAAGATTGGTAGATGCCTTAATAGCAGCGCCTGATACGGTAGTACCTGCTTTTACACCTAATGAGCCAATTTTATCCAATGTTGTCCGCTATGATGATAGTGGTGAGATTGAGCCTACTGATGAGGTGCTGAATAAAGACGTATCAGACGATGAGGCTGATGTCCAAGTAAGTGCTACAAAAGAGATGAATGCTATCAGTCGCGACAGTAAAGAGCTGCAAGCTGCACGTACGCAAGTAAAACCTGACAACTTTGATATGGATGAAGAGATTCGCGATATCTTCATTGAGGAAGCAGGAGACGTACTTACTGACTTAAAAGAGCTTTTACCTATCTGGCAACAAGATACCCAAGATTTGTCGCCATTGACCGAAGTGCGCCGCGGCTTTCATACGTTGAAAGGCTCAGGACGTATGGTAGGAGCTTTTACTGTTAGTGAGATGGCATGGGCGATTGAGAATTTGCTAAATCGAGTTTTAGATAAGACTATAGCAGTCACCGAAGACGTGGTTACGTTAGTGACTCAAACAACTGCGCATCTATCAGTGCTGGTCGCAGATTTTGCAGCATTACAAGAGCCTAGTACCGATCCTGTTATTACTATCGTGCAAAGTAGCAACCTACTAGCAGGAAAGTCATTATCTGCTGGTTTGGATATATCTGTAGAGTCAGGTTTATTAGCATCTGATCATCAAAAAAAGATTCAGTCAGCGTCAACCGACGAGCAAAACATGATAAACCCGTATAATACTGCATCGAACGAATTTATTTCTGAGCCTCAAGAAACTATATCAGATAGCGTTGTGCTATCAAACAATGCTCAAGCAAACGATGCTCAAACAAACAAACAAAGCATTCCTACCGTTCTTGAACCTTTTATACAACAAGCACAACAATTACCTATTGATGCTCAAGATAGTGATCCAGAAATTAAAGAGATTTTTATTGAAGAAGCAGAAGAGGTATTGGATGAAATTACACCAAAATACGAACAGTGGCGTCTAGTACCTTCTGACTTAACAGGTTTAAAAGAAGTACGTCGAGGTTTCCATACCTTGAAAGGCTCAGGACGTATGGTTGGCGCATACTATACCGGTGAGCTTGCTTGGTCTATCGAAGATATGCTTAATCGTATTTTGGACCATACTATTGCCGTGTCTACAGATATTATACAACTGGTGACTGATGTTTTAGCCACTTATCCAGACTTGATCAAAACGTTTGCTAACAATAATGAGCATCACAATGAGGACTACCCAGCGATAGTAATTCTGTGGGTAGCTTGTGCCAATGCATATAGTAAAAAGCATGGTGATAAATTTAGTTATGTAAACTTGCGCAAAGAGTGGTTCGTAGATAGCCAAAACGATACTAGCATAAATGACGATAAACTCGCTGATAGTAGTGATAAAAAGTATGGAGATGATGGTAACGACGACATACTAGAGACCATTCATTCTATAAATGAGATGATGGCAGAGGCACCAGTAGTAATAACCCCGCAAAGTGCTGAGGAACAAACTTTTTATAAAATATTCGTTGAAGAGGCTCGGTCATTATTACAGGACATCAATGATTTTGTCACAGCTCACGATGGTGAGGAACATATTGAAGTCACAGATGAAATCGTACGCGCCTTCCATACTTTGCGAGCGGCTTCTGGCTCTAGTGCACTTACTGCGATTAGTGAAATTAGTGCAAACATAGAGCATAGCTTAGAGCAGCTACAAAACTATGATACGCCAATGAGTGCCCATCACTTGCAAGCGTTAGCTCAATCAGTAAAATTAATTGAAGGATATCTGGACGCTTACCAGCAAAGTTTGGAGCAAGATCTTACTGATGAGCATCTGCAAAATAAAGAAGACCTAGTGTCTTTGCAAAAAATATTAGATGAATCTAATGCCACGCATACATTAATAGATAATAAATTAAGCGTGGCCAAGCTATTAGAGACAGACGTTGATACCTTACTAAATGCTGAGTGGGAGCTAGGTGAAGCATTAAATAATGGCAGTATTGAGCAAGTCCAAAGCTATGTTCAAAAGCAAATTGAACAAATCCGTCAGTTGACAAGTCAGACGAAAGAATCGCCAAAATTTACCTCGTTATTAGCAGCTTTAAACTCAGTGTATAGCTATCTTAATAATAATATTGAAGCAGCTTATAACGCTAAAATACAGACAATATTATTTGCAGGTCATCGCCAGTTAATAGGCTTGTTCGACGCTTTAGCAGGTAGTATGTCCCTAAAAGTTGATCAGCAAGTACTCCAGGACTTACATGCGATTGGTACAGTAGATGATGAAGTTAGCTCAAACGTTTCAAATGATCGTTTGATAGGTCATCAAGAAACACAAGAAACAGAGATTGATGAGTCAACGACGGTAAAAAGCATACAGGCCGATACCTTACAACTTGAAGCAATCGATACCGATATTGAGTTGTTGGAGATATTTTTAGAAGAAGCACAAGAGCTTGATAGTGCCATCGCTCAGTCCTTTAGCAAATGGCGCGCTGATAGTGGCAACATGGCGGCGTTAAAAGTATTACAGCGTCATCTGCACACCATCAAGGGTGGTGCACGCATGGCAGGTATCCGTAGTATTGGTGACCTGACGCACGAGGCGGAAAGTATTTATGAAGCGTTTATTGAACAACGTTTGCACCCAACTGCACAATGGCTAACCATCATGCAAATGGTACAAGATACTCTGTCTTTACAGATTGATTATGTTGTGCGCTATCAAGAGGCATTCTTTGCTAATGATCTTATTGAACAGTTACAAGGGTTTGAACGTAGCGATCAACTACCAAAAGCCATTACTTTGGTTTTACCAGCGCTCCAAAACCATAATAATAATGACTTAAATGAAACGGAAGACATTCCTCAAGAGAGCGAGCAAGCTTCTGATACTGTCAGTTTGGATAGCATCATTGCTGAGTCTTGGACAGATGGTCTGCCAGATCCTGATATTTTAGAAGTCTTTTTAGAAGAGGCAGATGAGATAGTTGTTAGTAGTAACAAGTATTTGCAGCTGTTTTTAGGCAACGTCAGTGACGTGGCAGCATTGCAAGCTTTGCAACGAGATTTACATACCATTAAAGGTGGCGCACGCATGGTGGCGGCAAATGGTATCGCTGATCTTGCGCATGAGATGGAAACAGTATACGAAGAGTTGGCTATCTTAAGAAAGCCTGCGACCAAAATGATTTCACAACTATTGACCGACTGTCATGATTGGTTGGCTGACGCAGTGTTTATCTTAAAGCAACAGGTCAATCCGCCAACACCTAACGAATTAATCTTGGCACTAAAGCAGTTCAGCAAAAATCCTGATGACTTAAAACATATTCCTAATGAGACCCTACAATCTCAGCGTAGTATGATTTTAGCAGCCAAAATGCTACAACAGTCAGGTCGTGTAGTCGAAAACTTAAAAGAGATGCCATCTATGGCGGGTAGCTTTGCAGAACAAGAGCAAAGCACGGGTAGCAACGAGATGATTCGTATCTCAGGTGGTTTGATTGAACATATGATTAACCTATCGGGTGAGTCAGCAATCAACCGTGCACGTATTGATATGGGTATAAGTAGCTTAACCAATAGTATTGAGGAGATGGGCACTACCGTCCAACGCTTGGCAGATCAGTTACGTCGGATGGAGATTGAGCTTGAAGCGCAAATCTTGTCGCAGATTGACGATGATGAACTGGTGAACAATGAAGACTTTGACCCATTAGAGATGGATCAGTACTCTTCATTAAACCAGCTATCTAAGTCGCTCACAGAATCAGCTTCTGATTTGATTGAAATTAACAGTACTATGCTAGAGAAGACACGTGATAGTGAGGGTTTACTGTTGCAACTATCGCGTACCCAAACTGAATTGCAAGATGGGTTAATGAATTCTCGCATGGTGCCATTTACACGTGTAACACCGCGCCTTGAACGTATTGTGCGTCAAACTGCTAATGAGCTTAACAAGTCGGTAGAGTTGACAGTCATCAATGCTGATGACGAAATGGACAGAACCATTCTAGAGCGCATCACCTCTCCACTAGAGCATATGTTGCGTAATGCAGTCGATCATGGTATTGAAAATGTTCAAACTCGTCTAACAGCTGGTAAAAGCCGTAGCGGTCATATCACTTTAGAAGTCCTACGTGAAGGTAGTGAGGTTGTCATTAATCTGAGTGATGACGGTCGCGGTATCAATGTTGAGGCAGTTCGAAACAAAGCAATTGCTCAAGGTCTAATTGATGCAAATGATAACAGTCTGACTGATCTAGATATTATTCAGTATATCTTTAATGCTGGTCTGACGACTAGCCAGCAAGTCACCCAAATCTCGGGGCGCGGTGTAGGGATGGATGTGGTCATCAGTGAGATTCGTCAGTTAGGCGGTATGGTAACCGTCACATCTGAAGAAGGTAGAGGGTCACGATTCATCATACGTTTGCCACTGACAGTAGCTGTATCTGATGCTTTGGTAGTACGTGCAGCAGATCGTTACTATGCCATACCTCTGGTACAGATTGAGCGAGTAATACGAGTGAATCCAGAAAATCTATACGATTATTATGCGTCTGGTGATACTACTTTACACATCGAAGATGAGGATTACCGAGTCCGTTATCTAAATGAAATCTTATCTGGTAGTAAGCTTAATGAGTTGATGGTCAGTACCAATACCAGCTTACCGCTTATCGTGATTAAAAACCGTACTGGTCAAAAAATGGCGCTGCAAGTTGATCAAATTGCAGGCTCTCGTATCGAAGTTGTGTTAAAGCCACTTGGCCGTCAGTTGTCGCATCTGGCAGGTATTTCGGCTGCAACTATTATGGGTGATGGGTCAGTTATGTTGATCTTAGACCTTATTGCGCTAATGCGTAATGCATCGACGCAAAATACGATTCAAGCGCCGAAGCTTGAACGCAGCGGTGTGGACACACCAGTTACGGTACTTGTGGTTGATGACTCTGTGACGGTTCGAAAAGTCACGTCACGTTTACTTGAGCGTCAAGGCATCAATGTGGCTCTTGCAAAAGATGGCGTTGATGCGATTGAAATCTTACAAGAGACCATACCGGATTTAATCTTATTAGATATCGAAATGCCACGTATGGACGGTTTTGAAGTAGCGACACAGGTAAGGTTCGATAAACGTTTGCGCGATATTCCAATCATTATGATAACTTCGCGTACTGGTGAAAAGCATCGCGAACGCGCTTTAGATATTGGGGTAAACGATTATATGGGTAAACCATTCCAAGAGACTGAACTACTAAATAGAATGCAAATATTACTTGGTCAAAAGATAAGCTTAAGTCATGATGGATAAAACCTATATGTCTAATATTATTGATAAAGATAATAAAGACATCAAAGTAATAGTGGTTGCAGAGCATCAACATCAGCGCTTGGCTTTTACTGATACCGTACGTAGTTTAGGCTTTACCTTAATCGATTGCTTATCACGGCAACAGTTGCAAGATAAGAGTAAATTACATAGCGTTCAAATCGATATTTGGTTGATTGATGGCGATTATGATAATGACATAGCCAGTTTTATTACGGCATCTCAATCTATTACAGTTCTTGTAGGGTTTAGCCCAGCACCATACCTAAATGAGATGCAGCATTATGCAAAATGGCAGCGCAAATTGAAACGTAAATTGGCTAAGTTATTGAACAAACCAGCATTGTTAGATAGTCCATTGATTGATAATAATCCTGCGCCTTGGCGTTATGTGGTGTTTTTAGGAGCGTCTATGGGTGGCCCCCATGCAGTCAAGACATTCTTGGATAACTTATCGCCCACGCTACCTATTTGCATTTTACTTGCGCACCATTTTAATCAAAATATGATAGAGACACTGCCTCGAATATTAAATCGTCACAACAACTGGCGCTGTCAAGTGATTACGACGACTCAGCGCCTGCGTACAGGACATTGTCTGATTGCACCCATCGATCGACAGATTGTATGTGACTCAGATGGTCGAGTCATATTAACGGAGCAAACATGGTCAGGAGAATATAAGCCTGGTATTGGTCAATTGCTTCAAAATACCAGTGACGTTTATGGTAGTGATCTTGTGAGCATTATATTTTCTGGTATGGGCAAGGATGGTTCCCAATATTTAGATTTAATTCAAGGTAACAATAGCCAGCTATGGGCACAAAATCCAAGTACAAGCGTTTGTCCTAGTCAACCACAAGCCATTATTGATTCTGGTCACTGTCAATTTATTGGTAGTCCTGAACTACTTGCCCAAAAACTTACCAATTATATTAGCGAGATGACAGCGAGTATTATTTCACCTTCATTTACAGTGAGCGATGTATGAGCCAGATTATAAAACATTCATTTGAAGCTGTCAGTCTATTGACGACTGATAATGGTATGCTTGAAGTTACTATCATTCCTGCTGCAAACCAGCCGGACTGGATCATTCCAAGCAGTTTAATTTTAAGTGTTGATGACTCCAATGAGCGCGTATGGACATACCAATGGGAACAAAAAGAAGTCGCAGTATTTCATTTGCTACCACACGAACAGCCTATTAATAAAACCATTGTGTTAGAAGGCAATACCAATGCTCATCGATTTGCACTACAAACAGCAGGAAACTTACATCACATGAAAGTCAGTATTTCAGAAGTCAAAGATGCTGAGTTACCTGAACATTATCTACAAGTCTCTATAGACAATAATAACGCTACCAGTAATGAGCAAGAGGAGAGGGCAGTAAGTAGCCAATTTAAAGAAAATATTATTACCTCTTATATGTTTCTGACAGTTACTATCAATGACACGACTTATTTGATACCAGATTTGGATAAAATCGCTCACCAACTGATCGATTTAAATGATTAACAAGTCTCTACTAGATTGGATGCGTTCAACTACATAAGATCGATAGATAAGACGTAACTTTTTTGAAAGCGTTAAACTGATTTGCACAAATGGTTGTGAAAAATATGTTTTAAAGGTATGGTTTGAGCTATTTAATAAAGTGATCTTAATAGGTCAGTAGTGTCAGAATCTAACGGCATGGAATGTTTTATGAATAGTAATAATTCAAACGTACAAAAGTGGTCAGCGAGTAGCCGCCTGTTCCATTGGGTTAGCGCAATTTTACTGGTAGTAACATGGGTCATGATGTTTCTACACAACAATTCCGATAGTAATATATATATTGGACTACATAAAGCTTTTGGAATTAGCTTATTGTTTTGGATGATTGCACGAGTGATCAACCGACTGTTTAACAAAGCACCACCACCAGTACCAATGCCAAAATGGCAATTATTGATGTCGCAATTGTCACACTTTGCGCTCTACGCACTGTTAATTGTGATGCCACTTGCAGGACTATTGATGACTGTCTACGGTGGTCGACCTGTTGATATTTTTGGCTTGTTCCAAATTCCGGTATTTGTCAGTCCAGACAGAGGGTTGGCGCGTTTTTATAATGATTTACATACTGATATTATATGGCCAATGATTATTGCGTTTACGTTAATTCATATTGGCGCTGCTTTGTATCATCATTTCATTAAAAAAGACAGACTTATTGCGCGTATGAAATAACGGTATATTAAGCTGTAACAAGTATTTAGACAAAAAGCCCTTAGCAAGATACTAAGG
>NZ_LNUO01000155.1:0-17722 GCF_001462175.1 Psychrobacter sp. ENNN9_III | reverse complement strand
CCTTAGCAAGATACTAAGGGCTTTTCTTTAGGTATAGATGGACTTAAGTTTTGAAGTAAACCAGTCATTTATCCAGTTTACTTTTTATGCTCAGGCAAGCTGATATTCATCTCAAGGACATCAAGCGTATCCTCAGAGCGATGATTGATATTGACATCATCAATTTGTACGCCATTAACGTACTTATTAACTACCTCTAATATTTCGCGCTTCATCTTTTCGATACGTTCAGTGGTCAAACGATTGTTTAACCGATTTTCACTTGCAACAATGACTTTGAGACGTTCGGTGGCCATGTTGGCGCTACCTGCATTGCTGTTGTCATCGGTACCAAACAGACTACTCCAAAATCCTTTCTTTTTACTCATTATTAACCCCCAAACCAGCGCTGTAATAGACTCTTTTTCTTCACGTCAAGATGACGTAATGGACGCTCTTCCCCTAAGAAACGGGCAACGATATCGTCATAGCACTGACCAGCGACCGAATCGGTATAGTGAATAACCGGCTCACCGTGGTTAGACGCTTCAAGCACTGAATGACTTTCAGGAATAACACCAAGTAGTGGTACTTTTAAAATATCATTAGAGATGGTATCAATGTCCATCATCTCATTGGCTGCCGCACGCTCAGCATTGTAGCGCGTGATAATCAAATGCTCGCGTATAGAACCTTGGTTTTCTTCTACCTTCTTAGTACGGCTTTGTAAAATACCAATAATACGATCAGAATCACGTACTGAAGATATTTCAGGGTTGGTAACGATGATGGCTTCATCAGCATGATACATCGCTAGCTGCGCACCGCGCTCGATACCAGCTGGAGAGTCACAAATAATATAGTCAAACTGCTTAGATAACTCAGATATAACTTCAGTCACACCTTCATCCGTCAAAGCATCTTTATCACGTGTCTGACTGGCAGGCAAGATGTATAGATTCTCTAATTGTTTGTCTTTGACTAATGCTTGGGATAGACGAGCATTACCGTTAATTACGTCAACGAAGTCATATACGATGCGATTTTCACAGCCCATAATCAAATCTAGATTACGTAAACCCACATCAAAATCAATAACAACCGTCTTATAGCCACGCAATGCTAAACCTGCGGCAAAAGAAGCACTGGTCGTGGTTTTGCCCACGCCGCCTTTACCTGAAGTGATTACAACAATCTTCGCCACAATGGCACACTCCTATAATTCAATGGGATATTCGATAGTTAAAAATCGTTTAATAAACGTGAATATAATGTTGGTGCTCGCAGCACTGGGTAACCATGATTCAGTCTTTAATAATAATTATGTGTTGTTAAATCCAACAATCATAATACGACTACTATCTGCGAGCGTAAGCCTAGCATAAATCAACAAAAATTTATAGCTTGTCTATAAGAAAGGCTAAAAACATAGTAGGATAAACACTATTTTATATAATTATTTACTAATCTTGTAGATATTGGCTGACTTACAAATTTATAGTAGGACAGTTTTGTTAAATTACCTTACCTGAATATTAACAAAGTATTATATAGAAGTTTTTTAACCTTTACTAAAATAAAAAAACAGCCTTCACTATTAAACAGTTTGGCTGTTTTTATATAACGTAATTACATATTAAGTGCTTTCCATGACCGTAAATACCAATCCTTCACCTTCTACAAAACGTACTTGTACCGGCTTGTCGATAGTATTCTCAGGTAGGTTGTCACGCAGGCAGTAAGTGCCAGCGACAGAAACCAATGATGGATTAAATACCTGACAAAATATGCGCGCGTCTTTGTCGCCCGTTGCCCCCGCGACTAAGCGACCTTGAGCACGTCCATAGACATGTAAGCTATTATCTGTGATAGCTTCGGCGCCGCTATTGACACTATTGGTCAAAATTAAGTCACCACCGACATGATTGATACTTTGGCCTGAGCGTAACAGTTGGTCATAAATCATACTGGTAATGTGCTCGCTACTGAGCAAGGTCTCAGCCGAAATATCTGCAGTGCTGTTATCTTTGTTTTTGACCGTATCATCAACACTGTTGTCTTCTTGAACTTGTGCGTCTGCTGTTTTTTCAGCGCTGGTTTGACTCAACTGAGTGACTGACTTTTTACTAGAGACAATACGCTCTATGCGCTTACCATCCGCTGGAAATATCGCCAGTCTTTGGGCACGCGCTTGTGTATCAAGCAATCCTGTTACGACACCGATAGGCTGTAATCCCCATGACCATAAAAGCTCAATTAAAGCAGACAAATCTTGTTCAACGCTACTGTCAATGATGACAGGAATCTGACTGGTCTTGTTGCTTAGCATGTCTGATAAATGTGCTTCAATAGCGGGTAGGTCATCGGTACTCAGTTGCAGGCGTGAAAATGTCAGCATCTTTCCATAAAAAGTTATCGCAGGTTGAGATGTCATGTCATGCTGGCCTGTATCCGAAATCGTCATAATACAAATCCTTAAAAGATACTAATAACCCTGCGATCACGGCGCAGTTGTTACTATAAATAGATCGTTAGATTGTGCGCTATCAATGAGCAGTGTACTAAGGGATAATAGTGATTAACAAGTCCTTAATAGTACTAAAATTGACATAAAAAGTTACATAAAAATAGAAATATGGTAGGTATAAAGGTCTGCTTATAACAGTACCTACTGCATAAATATTACAAGTTGAGCATATCTTGGTGCTTCCACTGCTGGATTTTGATTTGGGCTTCAAATTCGTTCAAGCTATCATTGATAATACTAGCAAGCAATGCTTCAAGTGCTGAATTATTGATATCGATATTTACAATACTATGGGCAATGTTCACCATTAATGCATCGATATGCTCAGCTTTTAACAACCGCTCGTTGAGAGAGTAGACGACATTTTCTCCAATATTATGCCCAATATGCTGGAGTTGTGACTCGATTAGGCTACCTGCAATCGGAATCAAACGCAGGTAACGTCGCAGCTCAGGAGTGTTAGCAAGTCCATCTTGAATGGCATTGCCCACCTCATTCGCTATAAGCTGGCCGCCCTGTGATTTATCGGTAAGCTTTTGAAGCGTTGGCACAAGCTCTTGACGTAATAACGATAACAACATCGCTTCAATTTGGTCACGATTGCGCTCAATGGTCGATTTGATAAGCGACTTATGGACATCGGAGTCAGTAAGCTGCTGCCGAAAGTTATAGATAGTCGTCAAAATAACGCGATCAGATAACTCTTCTAGTAATACATCAATATAAAACTTGATGCGATTGATCCATGGCTGCGGTAGTACCTGATAACCAAGTTGATGTAGGCGTCGACCAATAATCACAGCTCGAAACAAACGCAATGCCCGTAGCTGCGGAAAGCAGCCGAGTACTTCATACCAATGGACAAATGGAAAGAAAAACCAGCGATAATAAACCTTATCCTTAATGGCGATTGCCCAACGTACCAGCAGCTCAACAATCAAAAATATGGTAAAAAATCCGCCTACGGTACGTAGCGGATCGTGCAAGCTCATCTGATACCAGCTAAGTCGATCACTAATTGCCAACCATTCTGCCACATGGCTACTAAAGTTACTCATCAAAATTGCATCGATACTAATAAACAGTAGGTCGATACTGATAGCGATGAGGATCACAATATCATAAGCCAGCTTTAACCGGTTCGGCTGTGGACGCCGAGGAGGCTTTGGTTCTGACAACGAGGTTTTTAGCTGATTGGGCAGCGGTTTTGTATCTGTAACAGAGCTAGTAGTAGAGGCGGACACAATCATACCTTATATCATCGGGGGTTATGTTAGAGCGGTTTAGTCTTAAGCGTTTTTGGATTCAATATTGGTATCAAATTGAGCAAGCATCTTATCAATGCGTGCGTCTTTTTGTTGCCATACGTTTCCAACCCAATCAAACATCTGAGCCTTAACTGATTCATCTTTTTCATAACCGCCCTCTTGAACAGCAGTGAACAGCGTATCAGGCATTTCAATATAGCGTACATCGACCCCCAAGCGCTTGATATTACCTTTCCACAAATCGCTGTAGGTAGGGACGCCATCAGGATACACGATAGTCATATCTAAAATACCATCGATATCTTCACCCAAGGCATTAATAGCAAGTGCCAGACCACCTGCACGAGGCTTGAGTAAATGACTATAAGGCGATTGCTGCTTAGCGTGTTTGGCTTTAGTAAAGCGCGTACCCTCTAAGTAATTCAATAGGGTAAAGGGTTTACCTTTTAATAACGCACAAGCACGCTTGGCTTCTTCAATGTCTTTACCTTGCAAAGCTGGGTTTTTTGCCACTGCTTCCTTTGAATGCCGGCGCATCATAGGAAAGTCTAAAAAGTAAAAGGCTTGTCCAATAACGGGAATATAAATCAGCTCAAACTTAGTAAAGAAACGCGTTAGTGGTAGGCGTTTTTCACTAACATACTGTACGATACTGGTATCGACCCAGGATTGATGATTACTAATCAGCAAGTATTTACCATCTGGATGCACATCATCAGGTAAGTTAATACGCCAATCTTTATTGGGTAAAATATTATCAATCAAAGCATTATTGCTATTTATCCAATAATTGGTCACTTTAATGACAGTATCATCAGCAATTTTCGAGCCAGTAATTGTTTTGGCAGCACCCATAAACCATATAGGTAGGCTAGCACCGATACTATTACCAGTGATAACACCGGTTGCTGTTGCTAAAGAGAGGGCTTTGCCAAGCTTAGGTGCACGATCATGCAGTTTTTGAATAGTGGAAGTCAGTCGCACGATAAGTCCTTTTTTATTTATCATATTAATCGCTGTTAATATTTTATCTGTATAAAAGAGATTGCCATACTAAACAGGCACGAGTTTAGCAGAAAGCAAGAATAGTGTACGAGTGTTTACATGACCCATGGTAGCAAATACTACAAATATTTTTTGTACGATTACTTCGTAACTACTGGCTAAAATCGAGAATTTGCATAAATAGTTATATTCGAGATATTCTAAAAAAACCATACAATACTGATATTTTTATAATATCTACTATATTCATATAACTGCATCTATAACACTGTGTGTAAGGTCTCATGCACTTTTTATACATAGATGTGACAAAATATTACACATAGATAGAACTTGCTTGCGATAATAACGACAAAGGTGAATAACACCTAACGAGCTATTTAATGTTTGGTATCTTATGAATTCGTATTGTTATCATATATAACTGCTTTTGATTTTTTTAAAGACGTTATAATATTTAACTGTAGTGAATTTTGATAGGTATCATATTACTGGCTTGTTTTTAGAGGAAAAATTCTAGAATATAACAGAGCACAATTAATAAATTCAACTTAAGAGGAAGTATTATGCGTAATAAATTAATGGTTGCAGCAGTAGCATCAGGTCTAGCATTGAGTGGTTGTACCACTGATCCAAACACAGGACAACAGCGTTTAAATAAAACAGCTTTGGGTACCTTAGTTGGTGCAGCAGGTGGTGCAACTATCTCAAAAGCTACTGGTGGTGATAAGACTGGTCGTGATGCCGCTATCGGAGCAGCGCTAGGTGCTGGCGTTGGTTATTATATGGAACGTCAAGCCAAGCAGCTTGAGCAACAGATGGCTGGTACGGGCGTAACAGTTGAGCAGAACCCAACTACAGGTAACATTGACTTGGTTATGCCAGGTAATATTACTTTCTCATTTGATGATGCAACATTGAGCTCATCTTTCAAGCCAACACTTGATAAGCTGGCCTCTACCATGAACCAGTACAACAAGACCACGGTAAATATCGCAGGTCATACAGACAGCCGCGGTTCAGCCTCTTATAACATGGGTCTATCACGTGACCGCGCTTATTCAGTAGCCAACTACCTAACAGCACACGGTGTTTCTTCAAACCGTATCAACGTAGTTGCGTATGGTGAATCACGTCCTGTCGCCGATAACAGCACTGATTATGGTCGTCAGCAAAATCGCCGCGTAGAGTTGACCATCAACTCGCCACAGAGCGTTAACTAATTTATCGTTTTATCGATAAGTAGATCAATTACAAAAAAGCCAGCAATCCGCTGGCTTTTTTGTTTTTATTACACGGCTATAGCTACTACGAACAATGTAGGCATAAAATTAAATATTGATAATGATTATCAATAACCCTATAATTCATAGAGGTTTTAGACAAGTGCCGTAACATAAGCGCAATAACTGATACTGACTTTATCTACATTATGATATATAGATAAAGTCAGTACGCGCTGTGGCACTGACGATGATTTTTTCTTTTGTAATATCTTTTGAGGATGTGTATGACGATTACCACAGGAACGAGCCGTAAGATTTTCCCCACCGCTTTGGCTGCTGCACTGGCAGGGTTATTAATGGTGTCGGGTTGCACCAAACAAACCGACGAAAATGCTGAGACAAGGCAGAGAGTCAAACAGAAGTGCAAAGCACAGAGTCAACGGACAGTGGTATGCTCTCGGCGACCGATCAGGCACATACTGACAGACTGGTAATCAGCTATGCCAATATGGCTCATGCCGCCTACAAAGATTCACTTGAAACGGCTAAAGCGCTACAAAAAGCGGTAGAAACCTATGTAGAAACCCCCACTGAGGCCAACTTAGAGGCGGCAAAAGCAGCTTACAAAACGGCGCGCCAGCCTTACTCTCAGACAGAGGTTTTCCGTTTTGATGAAGGGTTTGTGACGGCCAATGATAAGCGCGCCATCGGTAGCGTCGATGGCTGGGAAGGTCAGGTCAATGCGTGGCCACTCGATGAAGCTTTGATCGACTATGTCAACGATAGCTACGAAGGCGAGTACAACAGCCAAGACAATATCATCAATAGCGACAGCATCACGGTCGGTAGTATCAAACAAGACACCAGCAAGATCACACCTGAGCTACTGGCAGATATGAATGAGATTGGCGGTAGTGAAGCCAATGTCACCACAGGCTATCATGCGATTGAGTTTATGCTATGGGGCCAAGACACCAATGGTGTCAGCGCAGGGGCAGGCGAACGCCCTGTGACCGACTATGTCACCGAAGCTGGACAATGTACCAGTGGCGATACGGTCAATGAAGACGCTAGTATCTGTGAGCGTCGCGGCGAGTTCTTAAAAGCGGCAGCGCAGTTGCTGGTAAACGACCTCACAGCGATGGAAGCCGAGTGGCAGCCTGAGAGCGAAAACACTCTACGTAGCGATCTGATGGCGCGTAAATACGACAATGGCCTACGTCAAATCATGTATCAAATGGGCAGCTTGGCCTTAGGTGAACTGGCCTCTGAGCGCATGCAGGTCGCGTTTGTGACAGGCTCTACTGAAGATGAGCACGAGTGCTTTAGTGATTTAACTCACCTAAGCTATGCCAATAACGCACGCGGCATCCAAAACGTCTTTAATGGCAGCTATAAGACTGTCGCTGGCAAGACCATCGGTGGCTACGGTGTCAAAAACTATCTGATCGATAGTGGTCATCAAGAAGCGGCTGATAAGCTGACTGCTGACTTTAAAAAGGTCGAAGACGCCTTTAATGTCATCGTAGAAAAAGGCGAAAAAGAAGGCATCAAGGTCGATCAGATGATTGCAACAGTTGGTCAAGCGAGCAAGCATGACATCTCAGCAGAAGAGCAAAACAAACGCCGCGGCTGGATCGAGGCGGGTATCACAAGTCTGCAAGCGCTGACAGATGGTATCGAAAATGCGGCAAAAGCGGTCGGTATCGATAACTTAGACGCGGACGCTGGCTCACAGTTTTAAGCGATTGACTTCTCTCACATAGAATAATTTAATGATGTCGATAATGTCTTACAAGTCATGAAAAGCTGATGAAAGATATGTTTGTAAAAGTGCAAGTTATATATAATACATGCGTTGTTAACGACAGTTAGCAACGTATTTTTACGTGCAATAAAATAGGTCAGTGCGTTAATTTATAGCGTTGATGTATTTTATACCGTTATATTGATAAGAAAAAATACTGTTATAGCTAGCCATTTTAATGGTTCTACTCTAGAACTAAGGCAACTCCTATGAGCTCCATTCATACCAAATCCTCTGCTTTTTCTGTCTCTTTTTTACCCACTCAACGCACCGCCCGCAAACTTGTGCTCACCGTCGCAGGTGCAATTGCCATCAGTGCTTGTCAGCCCACGGATAGCACGTCAGACAGCGCATCGACCAATAAAAACACCAATGACACTGCCGTTGCAAGTGGTGAAGGCGGGTCCGCTTTGACGCCCAAACGTACGCAAACCGTGGAAGCGCTGGCTGGCGTGCCGATGCAGCAGCTGGTGACATTTGACCCGCAAGAGATCAAACAAGGCGGCGACACGGGCATTAGCATCACAAGTAGCGAGAGTTACTCCAAACCCTCGTCCAATCTGTCCGCCTCGCGTAAGGGCAGTTTTTTTTATTGGTAATGCGTTTTTTCGTCAGCCGTGGGTGGTCGCACCTGCCAGTACCGATAGCCGTGATGGTCTGGGGGCATTGTTTAACGTCGCGGCTTGTCAATCTTGTCATATCAAAGATGGCCGTGGCCACGCACCGATGAGTAGTGAGGACGATGCCGACAGCTTGCTGATTCGTTTGGCGATGCCAGCGACCACCGATGAGGAGCGAGCGCAGCTGCAAAACTCGCTGATCGAAAAAGTCGTGCATCCGATGTATGGCGGCCAGCTACAAGATCGCGGTATTCAGGGCGTACCTGCTGAAGCAAGAATCGCGGTACAGTGGACCGACAAGCCCGTCACTTTCGCTGATGGTCACGTCGAAACCCTGCGCGCGCCTACCTTTCATCTGACTAACCCAGGCTATGGCGCGTTTGATGACCAGATGATGGTATCGCCGCGCGTGGCCTTGCCGATGATTGGGCTTGGACTGTTGGAACAAATACCCGATGACGATATCAAAAAACAAGCCGTCGATAATGACAGCGCTGATATCAGTGGTAAGTTTAACTGGGTCATGGATCCACAGACGGGCAAAACCGCGTTGGGGCGCTTTGGCTGGAAAGCAGGACAAACCAAGCTTTTGACACAAAACCAAAGTGCCTTTAATGAAGACATGGGGCTGACCTCAAACATCCGTCCTCATGAGTCCTGCATGCCTGCGCAAACGGCGTGTGTCAATGCAACCACGGGCGCTGATGAGCAAGGCGGTGGTAAGCCACCTGTGGAGGTCAATGACGAGGTGGCCAAGTTTGTGGAGTTTTATACGCGCAATCTGGCCGTCCCGCATCGCCGTCATGCCGAGGATGAGCTGGTGCTCGCCGGCAAAAAACGCTTTTATGATATGGGCTGCCAAAGCTGTCATACCCCGCGCTATCAGTTGCCAAAAACCGACGATGACCATCTTGAGCAGCACGGACAAGTGATTTATCCTTATACTGATTTGCTGCTGCATGACATGGGCGACGAGCTTGCCGATCGGACGATTGCTGGTAAGCTGCCGCCCAAAGACGCACAAGTAGAGTTTTTGGCCAACTCTTATGAGTGGCGAACGCCGGCTTTATGGGGTATTGGTCTTGCCCAAACGGTCGATCCGCAAGCGACGTTTTTGCATGATGGGCGTGCTCGCACCTTGATGGAAGCAGTACTATGGCACGGCGGCGAGGCCGAAAAACAAAAACAAAACGTATTTCAGTTAGACAAGCAAGGGCGGGCTGAATTGACAGCGTTCTTGCAGTCGCTATGAATTGCGTGACAAAAGGCTTGTGGGCAAAGGGTGCGCTCTTAGCAAATGACCAATAAACGATTGATAAAATCACTCATATAAATACCGAGAAACCTATGAAAATAAACCCTGCTGTAGCAATGGCACTGTCTGCTTTGAGCGCGGGCCTGCTGATCAGCTGTGTCAAACCTGCAGATGAAAACAAAGCGCCAGACTCTGAGGGTCAAGAAGTCGCGCAAGATAGCGCCGCTACGCCTTCTGTAGATGACAAAAATAACAGGACAGAGCGTATCGCCGCTGTCGATATCAGCGCTGAGACAGAAAAGACCTATCTGACCCATGTGGCAGATGATCTCGTCATTCCCGCCTATGCTGATACGGCGCGTCAAAGTGAGCTGCTACATGAGCTGGCACAAAAGCACTGTCAGTCAGGCGCAGTCAGCGGTGATGAGCTGCAAACGCTGCGGGATCAGTGGCTGGTGCTGGCACAAGCGTGGGCGCGCGCTGAGATGATCAACTTTGGGCCTGCCACCGCTAGCATGAGCAACCTATATATCAACTACTATCCTGATGAGCGCGGGCTGGTGCATAGCGGTGTGGCTGATTTGATCGCAGCCAATCCAAAGCTCACCGCAGCGCAGCTCGCTGATGAGAGTGCTATCGTACAAGGGGTGCCAGGACTAGAAGAAGCCCTGTACGCCAATGATAGCTTGGATGCGGGGCAGTGTGCTTATGTGATAAGCGCCAGTGATGCCTTGAGTACGCGCCTACAACACATCGAAAAAGACTGGCAAAAAAACGCGACAACGCTGTTGGCGATTGATAAAACAGCTGATAGCGATCAGGGCTTAAACCAATGGTTCAATTCGTTATTGTCGTTGGTTGAGACCATGAAATCTAACGCCATTGACCAGCCTTTGGGCCTGATAGGCAAAGCCAAAGGTCATGTGCCAGCCGCCACCGCTGGCCAAAGCCGCGCCATTATCAATGCCAAATTAGCCACGTTAAATGAGGCGCTGACTGATCCTGTCCTGACTGCTATCCTTGGTAGCAATAATGAAAACAACGTCGCTGATACGCTATCGACTGCCTTAGCAGATGCCACCACGCTATTGGCGCAGATGCCAGAGGATATCGCCACGGCTGATAAAGCAACGCAGCAAGAATTGTATGACCATCTGACCACCATTACCCGTCTTATCAAGCGCCAGCTGATACCGGCACTCGGTATCCGTGTGGGCTTTAATAGTACCGATGGCGATTAAATAATGCGTAAGCGTAACGATGATACCCATAACCGAGCTTTACTGCTGCACGAAGGTAACCAGTCTCGCCACGAGCGACTGACGTCCGCTGTCACGACGACGCTCGCTAGTGTCACAGGTACGGCGGCGCTGGTCGCTGTCCATCATCATTATCGTAAACGCCGGCAGCCCGATGCAAGCTTGCAAGATTACGTGATCGGTGTCCGCGCGCAGTGGCAGACATGGCAGTTGAGCAGTAGTTCAGTGCCACAGCCGTCGGAGCAGCCTAAGTGGTCAAAGCTAGCACGCTTTCGCCATGCTTGTCAGCAGGCGGCGGTGACATGGCAGCGAGCCTATCAGCAGCCTTATTCAGATAATACTGATAACAATGTTATATCTGATTTGGCCGCTTTGCATACCACCACCATGATGGCGCGCCCCGTGTGCTGGGTGAGTGGGGTGGCGTCTATGCCAAAAAACCTCACTAACACTGATCACACTGATGGCCAGTCTGACAATGACAATGACAATGACTTTGGCGTCGTCGGTATTGACGCTGATAGACAGATCGTTTGGCAGACCACCATGCCTGAGCGTGTCCATGATATCGTCGTACAGCCGTCTGTTGATGGAGTGCTTGATACAGCCCAGTACGATATGCAATACCATAAAAGCAATCATCAGCAGCGCCGTGATGTTGTGGTGATGGGACGTCGCCCTAGTGAGAGGTTTTGGGTGCTTGATACTGCCACAGGGCAGGTCAAGACAGCCATTCAAGCGGCAAACCATCGACATTTTTATGGTCATGCATGCTATAGCTTAGATGCCCAGCGTTTGTATGTGACCGAAAACGATACGGTGAGCCTCGATGGCAAAATCGGTGTCTATGATGCGACTGATGACTATCAAAAAATCGCAGAATTTGATGCTTTTGGTATCGGCCCGCATGAGCTGGTCATGCATCCTGATGGCGACACACTGGTGATCGCCAATGGCGGTATCAAAACCGAGCGTGCCTCTCGCGAAGAGTTAAATCTCGATAGCATGCGTCCATCATTGGTGTATCTCAATCGTCACACTGGCGCGTTGCTGGAGCAGGTCGTCCCAGTACACAACCAGATGAGCGTGCGTCATCTCGCCATGCACGATGATGGCAGGGTGATGATTGGTATTCAGTTTCAAGGGGATAAGCATATCAATGTGCCCTTGGTACTGACGCGTCAGCGCGGTGATGCTGACTTCGAGCCGCTCACCATGGCTAATGATGAGTGGCAGCGCTTTCATCAGTATATCGCCAGCGTCGCCGTCGACAGTGTGCATGATTTACTATGCGTCACCACCCCGATTGGCGGCTGTGCGGCGATTTATGATCTAAATACGCGGCAGCTGATCGACGATGTCAGTTTGCCAGATTGTGCGGGCGCGTCGGTGTTGGCTGGTGAGAAAAAAGCAGGCTTTATCGTTAGTGATGGGCAAGGGCAGCTAACGATATTGGAAGTGAAGTCGGTACCGATAGCAGCGTCAGCCGCCAGCACATCGCTAGATACCGCTTGGCAAGTGAAGAGCGACAGCAAGTGGCATAAAATGTCTTTTGACAATCATTTGCAAGCGCTGTAACGGCGATAAGTGCTAAATGAATAAAGCAAGAATGTAAGGAGACACGCCATCAGTTTACATGCGGTGAGACAACATCTTGCGCAGGCAGGGATAGAGCTGCAAGTCCATAAAAAACGCGTCAAAAACATCAATTTTCGCTTAAAGCCGTACACATTGATGGTCTCCGCACCGGCTTTTATCAGTACCGTGCAAATCGAGAAAGCCATTGCCAAGCGTGTGTCTTGGGCAATCGACAATCACGCACAGGTCTTAGAGCAGCACCAGCGTAAACACCGTCCTTTAGCGGACTCTTCAACTACCGACAGTCCTATGCTGTTATGGGGGATTGAGCAATCCCTGACCCTCAGCCATGATAAAAAACTGACCTATTACCGTGAGCAGCTTGCGGCTATCACGCCGTCATTGTTTGACAAATGGCAACCTGTGGTCGGTGCCTATGCCAATGAGATACGCCTAAAAAAGATGCATACGCGCTGGGGCAGCTGCAACACGCGCGCGCGTCGTATTTGGCTATCTGTATATCTGCCTGCCTACCCGATTGAATGTACCGAATATGTCATCGTCCATGAGCTGTGTCACCTGCATCATGCCAACCATAGCCATGAGTTTTGGCAAACGGTGGCGACCGCGATGCCAGATTATCGGTATTGGCACGATATGCTGGCAGGCAAGACAGGGCAGTTGGATTAAGAATGGTATGGTCAATCCTATATAAAAACGATACAGCTATGCCAGCGTGCTACTGGTATAAATTTTCCTTGCGTGCTGCGAACCTAGAGGCTGCGCAACCTACATTTAAAAGCAGCATCCCAGTAGCACTGTGTTTATTTTAGAGTGGAGCGACTATGTCAATAATAACGCCAAGTAACCTATATAATACTGATATGATAGATTGTAACGGTACAAAACGTATTATTTAAAATAAGCAATCAAGGATAAACATAATATGGAAAATGTCAGTCAATCCGGGTTTTGGCAGCAGCGCTACGAGCAAGACAGTATCGGTTGGGATATGGGACAAGTATCGCCACCGCTCAAAGCCTATATAGACCAGTTGCCTGAATCAGCTAAGGCGCAGGCTATTTTAGTGCCAGGAGCGGGGAATGCTTACGAGGTAGGCTATTTGTATGAGCAAGGCTTTACCAATGTGACGCTGGTGGACTTTGCTCCAGCGCCCATTAATGACTTTGCCGAGCGCTATCCTGACTTTCCATCTGAGCATTTAGTTTGTGCCGACTTTTTTGAGTTATCGCCTGCGCAGTATCAGTTTGATTGGGTACTTGAGCAGACGTTTTTTTTGTGCCATTGACCCTTCACGCCGCGATGATTATGTCAAAAAAATGGCCTCACTGCTCAAACCCCAAGGTAAGCTGGTTGGCGTGTTGTTTGATGTCGATTTTGGCCGTGATGAGCCGCCCTTTGGTGGTACAAAAGAAGAGTACCAGCAGCGTTTTGCCAGCCATTTTGATATCGATATTATGGAGCGCTGCTATAACTCACATCCGGCACGGCAAGGCAGCGAGCTGTTTATTAAGCTGCAAGCGAAGTAAGCTCGCGTTGGATGTTTGCTCGCGCTGGCGTCTCAAGCTGTTCATAGTAATAGTGAGTTAAATAAAGCTTTGGATGCGCCAATAGTCTATTTAATACCGCCATTCGTCCTGTACGATATTCGGCTAACGGCACATGGCTATACTCTTGGCGCACCGCTTGCGCATAGCGCTCGTACTGTGACCAAGGCGCACCCAAAATGCTTAAATCCATATCCAATAGATAAGCGGCATCACTGATTTTTTTAGGGTCGGATAGCCCCGTAAGTTGATGATTAACAGTCATCATGATCAGCGCATAGAGATTCTCGCACTGCTCAGCGCTCAGATACGGGTGTAACGTCTCTGCTGCGTACTCGGCGCTTTTTTGCTCATTGTCTGTACGCAGCGGGTCATATATCACATCATGATAAAACAGGGCTAATGCGACAATATGAGGCTCGTTAAGCTTGTGCTTGATTTGCTCAAACTGCGCGAACAATTGCTGCAGGTGACTTAAGGTATGATAAGCGCGTGTCGTTTCGTTATAGCGAGTAGCGATATCTTGCCACAGCGCATGGCCTGTCGCCAGCTTGTTATCGCTATTTATCGCAGATAAGTGCCGGGCAAAATAATGACCAGAATTAAGGGTTATTTGTGGAAATTGGCTCATACCTCACCTAAGTTGTTTTGCTCATTACTGCTCATTACGGCTAAGTCTTGCAGCTTAGGACTTGTTTGCAGCATCTTCAAACGCCTGTTTAAACACTTTACCCAGCAAATTGACATCATCGACCCGCGCATAGTTTAAGCGTGTGACAAAGGCAATATGACGATGCGGACCTGCCTCGGCAAGCGGTATCGCGACAGCATTGCGGTTTTGCAAATGCAGTTGATCTAGCGCCATCTCTGGCACCAGCGTCGTACCCATGTTGGCAAGTGCCATCTGAATTAAAGTGTTGAGACTGGCATCAGAAAAGCTCGATTTCATCTGTTCACGATCGAAATGACAGACCGATAGCGTCTGATCGGTCAAGCAGTGACCTTCACCAAGTAGCATCAAATTGGCCGTCGCCAGCTCATCAGAGTTAATACTATCAAGCTTGGCATGTATATCGTCTTTGGGGAATACCGCAAAAAAGTCCTCACTCCAAAACTCAAAACTGTGCAGCCCATCGACGGCATAAGGTAGGGCGATAATGGCAGTATCGATATGGCCGTAGCGTACCTGCTCGAGTAAGCGCTCGGTTTGCTGTTCGATGATGGTCATACGAAACTCAGGATAATGCTCTCGCAGCGCGGGCAGTACTTTAGGAAGCAAGTACGGCGCAATCGTTGGAATGATACCGACCGTCATCGGATAAGCAAGCGGGGTCTGATGGCTATGCGCGCGCGTGGTCAAATCACTGACTTCAGAAAACACCCGCTGGGCACGAGTCAAAATATCTTGCCCAATTGGGGTAATCAGAACCTGCTTATTATTACGCTCAAAAATCTGCGTATCTAGCTGTTTTTCGAGCTCAGCGATACCGAGACTCAGCGCAGACTGTGAAATATTGCACTCTTCAGCAGCACGCTTAAAATGGCGATGTTTGGCGACGGCTAAGGCAAATTCAAGTTGACGTAAAGTAATCATAAAACCTCTCTATTTATGGGCTTTTTAATGCTATCTTGTCAGATGATTGATGTAAGATACTTGCTTACTAACAGGCCAGCATGCACGCATACAGCACTGATGATAAAAACTAGAGATAATAGTTTAACAAGTTTAATAAAACAAAACATCACATTAAAAACTTTTAACTGGATTAACCATAAAATTCGCGTATAGTTTGTCATGTAGCCCAAAGAGTTAAAGGCTTAGTAAAAAAGGTCAAATACTTAATCAACAATTAACTTAAAATTTAATCAAAAAAGGAGCCAATCATGGCAGCTATTATTAATCAAGAAATCCCAGAATTTTCAACAGAAGCGTTTGTAAACGGTGAGTTCAAAACCATCACCTCAGAAGACGTAAAAGGTAGCTGGGCTGTATTTATGTTTTACCCACATGACTTCACGTTTGTTTGCCCAACTGAGCTTGAAGACATGGCAAACCATTACGAAGAGCTAAAAGAATTAGGCGTAGAAGTATACTCAGTATCAACTGACACGCATTTTGTACACAAAGCATGGCACGACTCTTCAGAAGCGATTGGTAAAGTAACTTTCCCAATGTTGGGTGACGGCACTGGTAAAATCACTCGCGGTTTCAATATCATGATCGAAGAAGACAATGCAGCGCTTCGCGGTACTTTCATCGTTGATCCAGATGGCCTAATCAAAGTGGCTGAAATCCATGATCTAGGCATCGGCCGTAGCGCAAAAGATGTGGTCCGTAAAATTAAAGCCGCTCAGTACGTTCGTGACAATGATGGTGAAGTATGCCCAGCCGCTTGGGAGCAAGGTCAAGCAACGCTAAAACCAAGCCTTGATTTGGTTGGTAAAATCTAAGTAGTTGATGCATTATTTAGATATTTCTATGGGACTGGCTACTAAGTATGTTTAGAGCCAGTATCATAGACAAAGACTCTATCAGCAAACGTTGATAGAGTCTTTTTTATTTTACATCTTATCTACAGGCTGACACCAGATTTTACCCAATTTTCATTTTAGATTACTTATGCTGATAGCACGCTTCAAACGATAAGAAGCGGTGGATTATTCAAAAACTCGTTTAATCACGACTACTATAAAAATGAATATGATAATAAAGGAGTAAAATCATGACTAATCAATCAGCGAATGATGGCTTTCCTCAGCAAGAGCAGTCTTTGCCAGGCTCGCAAAAACAACAACATCCAAGCCCTGAGGTATTGCCGCGTGACTATCCAAACGGCAAGCTGGCCGGAAAGGTTGCGATTGTGACAGGGTCTGATAGTGGTATTGGCCAAGCGGTGGCTATTTTGTTTGCCAAAGAAGGTGCAGACGTGGTCGTAAGCTACCTTTGTGAAGATGAAGACGCCAAGGTGACTAAAAAGCATATTGAGTCTTATGAGCGCCGCTGCCTATTGGTTGCCTCTGATTTGTCAAAGGAGGCTAACTGTAAAGAACTGATAGACAAAACGCTCACTGAGTTTGGCCGTATCGATATTTTGGTCAATAATGCAGGCAGACAAGTCGAGCAACAGACGCTAACGGACATCAGTACCGAGCAGCTCGATAAGACCATTCATACCAATTTTTATCCGCATTTTTGGCTGAGTAAATATGCCCTGCCACATATGAAAGCGGGCAGTAGTATCATCAATACTACCTCTATCACCGCCTACCGCGGTAGCGATCATCTCATTGATTATGCTGCGACTAAGGGTGCTATCTTGTCTTTTACTCGTGCGCTGTCCAACAATTTAATGGGTAATGGCAAAGGTATTCGAGTCAATGGTGTCGCACCAGGGCCAATCTGGACACCGCTTATCGTCGCCTCATTTGAGCCTGATGAAGTTACAAAATTTGGTCAAAGCTCGCCGATGGGACGAGCAGGGCAGCCAAACGAGGTCGCGCCTGCTTACTTGTACTTAGCAAGCGATGATGCAAGCTATGTGACAGGACAAGTGATACACGTCAATGGCGGCGAAATTATAGGCGGTTGATAATTATTGACTATAGTCGATTCTAAATAAAACAGATACA
>NZ_LNUO01000154.1:0-8111 GCF_001462175.1 Psychrobacter sp. ENNN9_III | reverse complement strand
AATAGGAGCTTTTCCTATTTGCCTCATTCGATTGTAGCGAAAAAACAAGAGCTATACCATGGCTATTATTCACCCGTAAGTTTATATTTAATTAAATAAAAGCGTTTATGATTGGTTTTACAAAACGTAAAGTTTGAGTTTACCAGCTTGCCCAAATCTCTGAAACCTATGATAATAGAGACATTAAAGGGCACAAGCATATTGCCTAACACAGTTTTAACAAGATTATCAGTAACCAATAATCCATATTTGAACGTGCAGCGTGACAGTTGCCGTTACATATCCAATAATAATGAGGAACAAACATGATAGATCAAAATTTATTAGATGCTGTCAAAAATTATAGTGAAAATATGACCCGCCCGATTACCTTTGTATTGGGTAGCGGTGAGCACGAAAAACGTAGTGAGTTGGTTGAATTTTTGACCAAAATCGCTGGTACCACCGATAAGATTAACTTCGATGCAAAAGCAAACGATGACAGCTTGCCAAGTCCAATTAGCTTTGCGGTTCGCAGTCATATCGATGATGTACTTACCGATACAGGCATTGTGTTCAGCGGTATCCCAGGTGGCCACGAGTTTACCTCGCTTATCTTAGCAATACTTCAAGCGGGTGGGCATACGTTAAAGCTAGATGAAGGCATTCAAAAGCTCATTAAGCGTTTTAATAAGCCTTTACAGTTCCAAACTTACGTATCGTTATCTTGCCACAGCTGCCCAGAAGTGGTGCAGGCATTGAACCAATTTGCACTGTTAAATGATGATATCAGCAATGAGATGATCGATGGCGCGTTGTTCCAAGAGCAAGTCGAGGCGAACAATATCCAAGGCGTACCAGCAGTCTTTTTAAACGGTAAGCCGTTCGCCAATGGCCTCATCGATACGGCAAAACTGATTGAAAAGCTACAAGATCAGTTTCCTGACTTGTTAGCAGAAGCGAGCGATGACGAAGAGCAGTTAGAGCAGCAAGATGTCACTATCATCGGTGCAGGTCCTGCTGGGGTCGCGGCAGCGATTTATACGGCGCGTAAAGGCCTTAAAGTGACGATGGTCGCTGACCGTATTGGCGGACAGGTAAAAGACACGCAGGATATTGAAAACCTGATTTCTGTACCCTTAACTAACGGTACTGACTTGTCGACCAACTTTGTTAAACACTTAGGTGAATATAACATTACACTAAAAGAGCATGTCAGTGTTAAAGAAATTGGCGAGACCAAAGACGAAAATTATAGCATCCACTTAAACACAGGTGAGACGTTTGAGACTCGCAGTATTATCCTAGCAACTGGTGCCCAGTGGCGTAAGCTTGGCGTACCAGGTGAAGAAGAAAACATCGGTAAAGGTGTTGCTTACTGTGCGCATTGTGACGGTCCTTTTTTCAAAGATAAAGATATTTCAGTCATTGGCGGTGGTAACTCAGGTGTGGAAGCAGCGTTAGATCTTTCAGGTATTGTGAAGCATGTAACGGTACTCGAGTTCGCTGATGAATTAAAAGCGGATCAAGTGTTGATTAATAAAGCCAAAGAAAAAGACAATATCGAATTTATCACTAGTGCAGCAACGCAAGAGATTAAAGCGACTGATGGTAAAGTTACCTCTATTGTGTATCAAGATCGCAGTTCAGGTGAGACGCACGAGCGTGACTTATCAGGGGTATTTGTCCAGATTGGCTTAGTACCGAATACTGGGTTTATCAAAGGTTTTGTTGATTTGAACCGCTTTGGCGAGATTGAAATTGACGAGCGCTGCCGCACTGACCGCAAAGGTATCTTTGCTTGTGGTGACGTAACGACTGTACCATTTAAGCAGATTAACATTGCGATGGGTGAGGGCAGTAAAGCGGCATTATCAGCGTTTGAATACTTGGTTATGCAGTAGGCTATTAAACTCTAAAGTTACTATAAGAAACCACCTTTTTTGAGGTGGTTTTTTTTATGTCGGATACAATCAGTTCTTATTTCGAATCAAAGCAATAATCGGTAGCGCAATCACATACATGAGCACCCCATATACGGCAGCAGGTAGAGCAATAGCAGGCAAACCTGCTGCTGTGCCCATAATGATGGGAGCTAAAGTAATGGCAGTCGTACTGTTTTGAATACTGGTCTCTATCGAAATCGTTTTGGTGTCAAACCAGCTAAGCTTTAACGTTTTAGAAATCAAAATACTTAATACAAATAATGCCATGATGATAAGGACTAGCTCAAGCCCCATCGATGTTAACTGTGACTTTAGTAGTTCCCAGTTAGAAGCGATGGCTGCAAAAACAATCAACACAAAAAAGATACTGGCTAAGCTGTTTAGAATGCTGCTCCTACGCACCATAAAATTAGTAAATTTACGACGAGCGAGCATACCGAGGGTTACGGGCAGAGTCGTCAATAAAAACATGACAAGACCGATTTTGACAGCGCTAATAGAGCCTGCTTGGTCTTGCATAAAGTGCTTAAAGGCTAAAGTAATTAAGATAGGCAAGGTGACGACTGATAACAAGCTGACCACACCAGTGAGCGCAACAGAAAGTGCGACATTACCTTTAGCATAATAGGTAAGCATGTTACTGGTTACACCGCCTGGGCAAAAACTGATCAGCATGATACCAAAAGCAATTTCGGGTGGTGGTACCATTACTAAGACAACTGCTAAAGCGATTAAAGGGACCACAATGACTTGGTTAATTAAGCCGACAAAAAAGGCTTTGGGGTAGTTAATGATAACTTTAAAATCGCTAGGTTTTAGTCCTGTCCCTAACGTAAACATAATGTAGGCAAGCGCTAAAGGGAGCAGAGCCAGTGCAGTATTACTCATGAAACATTCCTTGTAAAATTGTCAGACATATTAGGATGACTGTTCAAATAATCCACATTCCTTGTGGCAATAACATTATAAATATACCCTAAAACATACTTACAGATGCGATAAAAGCCCATATATTTATATGAGCTTTTATTCATTTCGCTGAGTTTTGACTGTCAAGGTTTATCTCGGTGGTATTACATCGGTTTTAAGTTGCATTACCTATCCTAAATTGAATAGATCAGTCGTCTAATAAATCCATACGCTTAGCGGCTTCATAGATACCAGTTGAGCGATTGCCAGTACGGCAAAAAATCAGCATTGGCTGCTCAGCCTGATTAAAGAAATCCGCAAATTCTTCGACGTGATATTGGTTAAGCTCACTACCAGCAAAAGATACTTCTTTATAAGCGAGGCCTGCGTCGGTAGCAGCTGCTTCAATCTCTGCACTGGTTGGCTGGCCTGGCTCTTCACCATCAGGACGATTATTAATAATGGTTTTAAACCATTCTCAGCAATCATAGGGATTTGATCAGGGGTGATTTGTCCAGTAATACTAATATGATGGCTCATAAAAATTCCTAAATTATTTAAACGTACATAAACTATAAATTACAACAAACCTTGCATCAAGGCACTTTGGTACAGTAGCTTGGCACGCGCCCCAGTCCCGCAAAACATTAATATGGGTTTGGGCATCGCGTGATAAAGCGCGGCAAATTGCTCAACTGTCAGCATACTCAAGCGCTCATCATCGAAAGGAAGGTGCCGGTAGGATAGACTTGCCTGCTCAGCAGCATTGGTAAAGTCACAGCTATTAGGCTGCATATCAACCTCAGCATCAGGTCGTATGTTAAGTACTGAGCGATAGCCAAGCTCTGCAATTTTGATACATTGGCTTGGATAAATTTGTTTGTAGATGGTTATATCATTGGTCATAACTAGATTCAACTGGATTTGTCAAAGTAGGTTTGTTAAAGGTCAAAGAGTAATAAGTCAGTAATGAAATGGAGATTATTAGAGGCTATTTCAATTCATTTGTCTATACAAAAAACAGCATAGCGTATACCTTATCATAACGATATTTTGTGGCAGGCGATACCAGCGATTGATACGATGTCGCAAAATAAAGCATTCGCTAGCCATATTTTAAGGCGTTGACCGCATCTAACGTACTTAGATAGACCTGCCCTGATAGCTCAGTAATCAGCGGCGTATGACCGACGACATCCATGACGGGTCCCTTTACAAAGCTAAAGTGCAGACGTTTATCTTGCAGTGCCAGCTCCTTATTAAGCGTGCCGAGCATCTCTTGGGCTGTCAGGTCGATATGATTGACAGCTGACATGATTAAGATAAGCTCACGCGCGTCTGGGTATTGTTGTAACGCCTTTAGGATACGACGATGCACCGACTCACTATTGCCAAAAAACAGACTCTCATCAATACGCAAGAGCAATAAATTATCGAAAGTTGCTACATCATGACGATTGATATTACGAAAGTGTCCTGTACCGCCCAGCTGACCAACGATGGCGACATGCGGCTTACTCGATTGCCAAATAAGGCTAGCAAAAGATACCATTAAACCGATGACCAGTCCTGTATTTAGGCCAAGTATCAGCACGCCTGCGAACGCTGCTATAAAGCTTGCTGCGTCCAAGCGATCTCGCTGCCATGCCGACTTTAAGGTGTCGACATCGATAAGCCCAATGATAGAGGCCATGATGGTCGCCCCCAGAAGCGCATAGGGTAGCGGCGCGAGTGCTTGACCAAAAGCGATCAGTGCGGCAATCATTACTACGACAGTGACTAAGCTCGCCATTGGGGTTTTGGCCCCTGAGTCAACATTGATGGCAGTACGCGAAAAACCACCAGCGACCGCAAAGCTCTGAAACAGTCCGCCAGATAAGTTGGCAAGTCCAAGTCCTGTCAGCTCACGATTGGCATCGAAGCTTTCATCGCGCAGGCGTGCATAGGTGCTCGCAACTGAGCTACTAGACACAAAAATAATCAGCGCCATCAGTCCTGCGGTTGGCAAAAGCTTGAGCGCTTCTTGTACATCAGGTATATGAGGCAGGGTCAAGCTCGGTAGCCCTTGCGGTATACTACCGATGGTCGCAACGCCTAGCGCGCCCCAATGCAATGCCATACTCAGTATAATCGCCACACCGAGCAATATCAGCGGAAATAAGCGCTCGGCCCATTTAGCATAGGACGCTGATAGCCACGTGCGCCATACCCATTCGCTCGCATAGCGATTTGCTACTAAAAGCGCAAAAGCAATGATGCCAATGAGTAGAGTCAAGGGATGCAGCTGACGCACGTGCATCTGCATGGTAGATAGATAGCCAATCAAGCTGTTGCCAGCAATTGGAATAGCGGTCAAATACTTCAGCTGACTGACAAAAATAAGTACCGCCGCGCCGCTGACAAAGCCTGCCGACACTCCGCGACTGATAAACTGCATGATCCAGCCAAGCTTGAGACGTCCAGCTATCCAGAGCAGTGCCCCCACCATAAATGCCAGAAGGCTTGCCATAAGAGCGTACTGTTCAGCGCCTGCATCGGCATAGGGCAGCAAGCTACTTGCTGTCATAATCGCAGTGATGGCCACCGGTCCGACTGCTTGGACATTACTTGATCCAAGCCAAGCATAGACAATGACGGGTACAATCGCGGCATACAGGCCATAAACAGGTGGCAGTCCTGCTAATACTGCGTAACCGAGGCTTTGAGGAATGACAAGCACCCCTACGACCAACCCTGCAATGACGTCAGTTGGTAAGGTAGCTAGCTGGTATTGACGCAGCCACGTAGGAATCAGGTGAGCAGCGATAGAAGACATATCAGTACGTCATCACAATAAAAGGTGTTATCACAATGAATAGCATCTTTATACTAAGTTAAAGTGTTGGAATGCAGCACTATATTATAGCTCTGGCTTGGCACAAAAACGTTGATACAGTAGTTCTAGTACCGCTAAAGCATCTTCGCTTACGATACTGTAGTAGATTTGCTTGCCTTCACGGCGGGTAGCGACCAAATTGTCTTTACGCAATATACCTAGCTGCTGTGACAAACTTGGCTGTCCAACACCGACCAAGCCCTCAAGCTCACCAACGCAGTATTCACCTTGAGTCAGCTGACACAATAGCAGTAAGCGATCAGGGTGAGAGAGTGATTTTAACAATTGGCTGGCTTGCATGGATGCTTGTTGCATTTGTTTGGCAAGGTCGATAGGGGCAAAGTCTGCTGCATCAGATGATGCATCATCGCTGGTGTCGTGAGTAGTTGTACCCAATGCTGAAATAGAGGTAGTCAGAGTGAGCTCCTTATATAAGATAGCGTTAGATGTTGCATTATTATCTAACAATATATGGTTAATTATCAATGATATCGCAAATTATAGCAAGTTATCGTTATTTACATTATATAAATTGATAAACTATAGGGTAATTGTTATATTATTAGTCATAGATAGGTTGATAATATGTTAAACATTATATACGACTGAATATTATACTTAAAAATTATTTAGAGATTAAAACATTCTTATAGCGAGGCTGCCATGCAAGTTCATTCTTTCTTACATAGCGACACTGAGACTTATACACACGTACTGGCTGATGTGCAACAAAAGCTTTGTGCCATCATAGATCCTGTACTGGATTTTGATGCCAAATCTGGCCATACCGCCACCAGCAGCATCGATGAGGTCATTGCATTTGTCCGAGAGCAAGGCTGGGAGCTGGTCTATGTTATCGAAACGCACGCCCACGCCGATCATATATCAGCAGCCATTCATGTCAAAGAAATGCTTGGCGGTCAGTTGGTCATCGGTCAACATATCACTGAAGTACAAAAGATATTTAAGCAAATTTTTAACTTCGACATGAGTTTTCGTACCGATGCCAGTCAGTTTGATATTCTGACGGACGATGGTGAAAGATTGGCGCTTGGTGACATTACCATCACAGCGATGTATGTGCCAGGTCATACGCGTGCAGATATGGCGTATGTCGCGGCCGATGCAGAAAAAACCGTGGTATTTGTTGGAGATACGTTGTTTGCCCCTGATGTGGGTACAGCGCGCTGCGATTTCCCAGGTGGCGATGCCAAAATGCTGTATCAGTCTATCCAAAAGCTACTGGCTCTGCCTGATGATACCATCATGTATCTGTGTCATGATTATCCGAGTCAAGGGCGTAAGCACTGCCCAACCACCACGGTCGCCGCGCAAAAGATGGGCAATATCCATGTCAAAGACGGTATTAATGAGGCAGAGTTTGTGCAGATGCGCGAGCGCCGTGATGCCACGCTTGCAATGCCACGCCTGATTATCCCATCGGTACAGCTGAATATCGATGCCGGAAAATTCCCAAAACCGGAAGACAATGGCGTGCGTTATCTAAAAGTGCCGCTCAACGCCTTAGGATAATCGGTGAATATGGTAAATATAAAGTTATGCTATATTAAATAAGCAAACAGCCCCTCAATAACAATAAAAGATAATAGCTAAAAAAGGAGTCTGACAATGACTGAACAATACTCTCATCTGGTCTGTCCGCACTGCCAAGCGACCAATCGCGTACCAGCCGCCAAGCTGAATGATGCACCAAACTGCGGAAAATGTAGCCAGCCATTATTGACTGCTAGTCCTCATGAGCTAAACAGTCAAACGGTTAGTAAAGTCATTCAAAAAAACGACGTATTGACCATTGTGGATTTTTGGGCGAGCTGGTGTCAGCCTTGCATTATGATGGCACCGCAGTTTAAAGCCGCTGCCAGTCAGCTGCCGCAAGTGGTCTTTGCCAAAGTCCAAACGGACAAATACGAGCAAGCCGCCGCGCCTTATAATATTCGCAGCTTGCCGACGATGGTAGCGTTTAGAGGCGGCAAAGAGATCGCGCGGCAGTCAGGCGCGCTGCCAAATCAGCAAATCGTCCAGTGGGTACAAAGCCTGCAAACGTAACCGATGGGCTAGATTCATGGTATAAATAAAGAAAGCCAATACGTCGATGGCGTATTGGCTCTTAGCTTTTTTTATTCTATAGCGATAAACGATAATATGTTATCGATATTGTAATGGCTTATTTATTCACCATAAATTTTTATGCCATTGACGAAGCTACAGCGCTGGATACGAGCAGATTGGACTATCGCATCACGTTCGCCGTAGAGCCGTGACAATTTAACATCGCGAGCTTTAGTATTGTTGCTTTTACCCACCCCGAAGCTGATGTTAGGTGAGATGCCCCAGCGTCCAGCAGAGACGCCGACTCCTACGCCAGCTGACAGCGTGACTGA
>NZ_LNUO01000153.1:0-12489 GCF_001462175.1 Psychrobacter sp. ENNN9_III | reverse complement strand
CAGTTTTGGGTTTTTTTGTGAAAATTATGAGCAAATATTTTCTAATAATTAAAGTATGAAAAACGTAGAAAGTCATAAAATCACTTATCCTAAATGCTATGATAGGCGCAATTTTATTGGGGTGTTTTTATATAGTCGTTTCAGTTTAAAAGTAGTATAAGTTTAAAGTGTTATAAAGCAACCGAGTGTGTAGGTAGTACTACAGACGAGACGCTATAATGTTTACAGCGGACTGACTATAGTGCCAAAAGTATAAGCCGAGGTTACGATGTTTTTAGCAATGGATACCGTGTTTGATCAGTGTTCGATCGCCGTTTTAGATGCGAGAGGGCAAGTGCTGTCGAACCATACCGAGACGGGTAAGCGTCAGCAGACTCAGCAAATCTTGCCTATGATTGATGCAGCGTTGTCTGAAGTAAATCTCAACCTTGCTGACATACAAGCACTTATCTTTAACCGTGGCCCCGGTGCATTTAGCGGTATTCGGATTAATACCGCTGTGGTGCAGGCGCTATCAGTGGCGCACGACTTGCCCTGTGTCGGTGTGTCTAGTTTGCAGGCTATCGCCCAGTGTGCGTACCAGCAGTATGGTGTGACTGAAGTTTATAGCGCTCTTGATGCGCGTATGCAACAAGTGTATTTTGGCCAGTATGAATTAGTGGTTGACGACCAGTCGGGTCGTAACGTCATGCAGCCCGTATTGGCTAATGATAGCACTGAGCAACTGCTAGATTATGACAGTCAAACTGCGCTTAAACTTGCTATCGTCGGTAACGGTGCACCGCTCTTAAAACTGTATGATGGACAAATATGCCATGACGATGTCTGGCCAGACGCGACAGTGATTGGCCAGCTGGGTATCACTCAATTCATGAGTGCTGGCGGTACTGATGCGGCACATGCGCTGCCCAAGTATCTGCGCAATCAAGCATGGAAAACCCTAAAAGAGCAAGGTAAGGCTTAAGCGCTGCTAGTCGCTATAAACGATAACAACCTCTCAAACATTATACTCAGTCACCTGTAAATCTGGATCTAGGAATACCATCGTGGATATCATTTTATTAATTCAAGCTGTCATCATGGGTATCGTCGAAGGTATCACTGAGTTTTTACCCATTTCTAGCACGGGTTATTTAATCTTATCTGCCGATTTAATGAACTTTTGGACCAAAGACAAAGTTGATTTGTTTGTGGTGGTGGTACAGCTTGGTGCTATTTTAGCAGTCATTTATGACTATTGGGGTAGGCTCTGGCAGGCACTTATGGGTTTGCTGACGGGTAAAGCAGAAGGCATGACCAATCCAAGACAGCTGGGACTGAGTTTGATCGTTGCTACCATTCCTGTAATGCTCGTAGGCTTTACGTTTGCCGATGAGATTAAAACTTATCTGTTTAATCCGATCACGGTCGCCATCATGCTTATCATCGGTGGTCTGCTGATATTTTATGTCGAGAAACGCCCGAAAACGATCGTTGCTCGTGAGGCTGAAGACGTCAGTCTAAAGACAGCGCTAATGATAGGGTTGTTTCAATGTCTGGCGCTGATACCAGGTACATCGCGCTCAGGGGCGACCATCATCGGGGCGCTTTGGCTTGGGGTCTCGCGTAAGGCTTCGGCTGAGTTTTCATTCTTTTTGGGGATTCCCGTCATCGTAGGTGCCGCCTTGTTGGATTTATTCAAGCACGGTGATGTGTTGAGCAGTAGTGAAGACTGGCTGGTATTGGGCATAGGCACAGTAGTGTCATTTATCGTCGCGCTGCTTTGTATTCGCTGGCTGGTGGCGTGGGTCAGCCGCCGTGACTTTACGATTTTTGCATGGCTACGTATTATTACTGGTGTAGTGGTATTATTGGCGTCTTGGTTGTTTGGCTATCAAATGGCAGGCTAAATGTGCCCTATGATTTGTGACCATATAAGTAATAAATAGAGAGCATAGTCATGAGCGCGTCGCGACCAGCAGCTAACAATCCTAGTGTGCAAAGCTACTGTCAACTGTTTTATATCAGCGATAGCCAGCAAGTACAGATTGAGCGCTTGCAAGCCTTGATAGTACAGCAGCAGTTACCCATTGTCTTGAATACTGAGCGATTGAGCGATAAGCTCAACCAAAAACGTCGTAAGCAGTTAAGTCAAACGTCCACTTTACCCGTTTTATTATTGGATGAAAAAGACAAGCTGTCGTGGTTGAGTGATGGGTTAAGCGTTGCGCCAGAATGGGATAAATTGCAGCGCCGTGTGGTAAGCGCTGGACGTAAGTCTGAGCTATTGCTGCAAGCGGCTAAAATCACGTCGGATAGCTGCGTTATCGATGCAACCGCGGGCTTTGGTCATGACAGCTTGATATTGGGCAGCACCGGTGCTCAAGTCACTATGCTTGAGCAGCAGCCGTTGATGGCATTACTATTGTTAGCAGAGCAGCAGCGCATGAGTGCACAGCCCAATTGGCAAAAGCTCATGAGCCGTCTGCAAGTTATCAACACCGATGCGCTCAGCTACTTTGCAACCTTACCAGTTGATATGACAAATGCGACTAAAGCCGTGGATGTGATATATCTAGATCCGATGTTTCCAGAAGACAGCTACCAAGACAGCAAGACGGGTAAAGGCGCTAAAGTCGGCAAGCATATGCAAGCGCTGCACCAGTTAGCAAGCCCGCCAACACTGGACGAAGAGCGACAACTGCTACAACATGCGCAAGCTATTGTTGGAAATAGTGACAAACAAGGCCGCGTGGTGGTAAAGCGTCCACAGCTTGCGCCGTCACTTGCCAATCAGCAGCCCAATGAGAGTTGGCATAATGCGGCAGTCCGCTTTGATGGTTATTTTGTTTAATAGACGTTTTGTTATTACGATGAATGGACTCGGTTAATCAGCTTGAGTGTTTAGAGTTAATGGATTTAGGAGCCGGAATGTCAGCGTTAATCATATGGATCATGGGAGCAGGGTTATTATTAATAAATATCATACTGCGTACTCGGCTGCTTCGACTGGAAGCGTCACTTAAAGCACTCAGAGACCCACAAGAGTATTTGACTTATCTGCATAAGCAAGCTCAAACAACGCAAAATAATAAAGTGGCTGCTATCAAAGCGCTGCGCAAAAAATACCCTGAGCTATCACTGATCGAAGCCAATAAATTATGGCAGCAAGTCCAGTAATCTTATCCGAGCACATAAGCTGCCTACCTAACTTTTTATTGATGATAATTAAACTACCATGACATTTTCAGACAAACTACATGCCTACCTGCAGTTAACACGTTTTGATAAGCCAGTCGGTATAGAGCTGCTACTTTGGCCGACGCTTTGGGGCGTGATGCTAGCCGCTATGGGTCAGGCTCAGCAGCAGGGCTCAGTAGCCGGTCTGCCGAGTTTGCGCGTATTTGTCCTCTTTGCGCTCGGGGCGATTTTTATGCGGGCGGCAGGTTGTGCGATTAATGACTTTGCCGATCGGAAGGTCGACGGTCATGTGTCTCGTACCAAAGGCCGACCATTAGCAGATGGTCGCTTGTCTGCCAAAGAAGCCATTGCTGCTTTTGTGATACTCGTCTTACTCAGCGCCAGTTTATTGTTTTTCTTGCCTATTGCAGTGTTTTATTGGTCGTTAGGAGCGGTCATATTGGCCTTTATTTACCCCTTTATGAAGCGCTACACTCATTTGCCGCAAGTGTTTTTGGCTGCCGCGTTTGGCTGGGCGATACCGATGGCGTATGTCGCGATACAAGGCGCGCCTGATATCTGGTGTTGGCTGTTGTTTATCGCTTATATGTGCTGGACGGTAGCATATGATACCCAGTATGCCATGGCTGACCGTGAGGACGATCTAAAGATTGGGGTTAAATCCACAGCGATACTCTTTGGCCGCTATGATGTCGTTATCATCTCGCTACTACAGATGCTATTTTTGCTCATTATGGGCGTGGTGATGTGGCATTATTTTGCACCGACGTCGCTTGGTATCACGCCAGTATTTGGCCTAGCGCTGGTGGCGATGATGTTTGCTAAGCAAAACAGCGCCTGTGCCACGCGTCATGCAATGTCTTGCTTTCAGGCGTTTTTGGCCAATATCTGGGTCGGGCGCTATGTCTTTGCACTTATTGCAATTGCGTGTCTATGGACGACTTTTAATGGATAAATTCAACAAGCTCTCAAAGTCAAAAGCGGGAAAACGGGTAGAACCCAACGGCCCAAGCGTCGATTATCAAGCTAATCTGGCTGAGCATGGACTGACGCGCGCGCAGGTCATCGCCACCGAGCGTAAACTGGCCAAATTCGCCAACACCATGGACTCATTGGTGCGTGTGCCATTTACCAAGCAAGGCATGGGCGCTGATGCCGCGCTGTCAACCATTCCGTTGGCAGGAGATTTGGCGGGGCTGGCGTTGACCAGCTATGCCTTTATATTAGGACGTCAACTAGGCGTGCCGGCACATAAGATGACGTCTGCTGTCAGACTGGCATTGATCGATATGGTGGTAGGCATCGTCCCTGGTATCGGCACATTGTTGGATATCTTTATACGTCCCAGCCGCAAAACCTTGGGCATCGTCCATAAGCATCTACACGATGAGTATGGCATCACCGAAACCATGCATATGGATCGACCGTTTTTGCATCAATCATTAGAAGACAAGCAGCAGCAAAGTTGCTTTTGGCGCAATCCTATCGTGGCTTGGGTGTATTTGCATATCCCAGACATCATTGGTCTTATCGTCCTTTTGGTGATTGCTTGGGGACTGTGGGCGCTTATTAGTTGGCTGGTCGAGGTATTTGGCAAGACTACGGGTTTTGGTTAAAAATAAGCAATAAAAAAGGCGGCACACGAACGTAACGTTTGCCGCCTTTTTTTATTGCTTAAAATATTATTTTTAAGAGGCTTAAGCTATTTGTCTTTTAATAATTTACTCAGTGACGACTTCAGCATCAGCACTGATAGCATCAAAGCTTTTGACGTTATTGTTTTCAATCAAGTCGATACTGCTACCACCAGCATGAGTTACCAGCTGTATATGACCATCTGTAGAGCGATACGTTGGGTTGTTATCTTGGCCTTCTGGTGCGCTTAGGGTCATCATTGATTTATTGGGCAAGGTGACAATGGCATTGAGTACGCCCGCCGCTGAGGTCTCAAAAGTGACGGATAACGATTCGCCAGCTGCGCTTTTATAAATAACATCAGTGATTTGCGCGCCTTTAATGGCTTGTTCGGGGTTGGGAGTCGCGGCTGTTGTATTTGGTGCTACTTCTACGGTTTTGATATCGTTTTCAAGCTCGCTTACGCTGACATCGTTCTTTGACTCTTCGGTAGAATCAACCGAGTTTTGAGAGCTGTCTATAGGTGCACCACTATCATTGTTATCACTGTCATCATTAACAGGCCCCCCCCCGTAAAATTTGGAAGACGGAAAGCGACCCCCATTGGATCGCTTTTTTATTATTGAAACATAGATACTAGGTCACTATCGCCACCGCAAGATAGACTTGTAAGCCTTAATTCTACTGCGCTTGATAAGAAACTTTAACGCCTAGTACATAACCGTCATTGTCTTCAAAGTTACTGACGATGTCTTGGGTTGGTGTCTTACCTTTTGCATCACCAAACCATAGATACTTGCCACCTGCTGATACTGCCCAGTTTTCAGTGACGTTATATTTAGCGCCAAGACCTGCACTATAGTAGCCTTCGATAGGACCTAAAGACGTGACTGGGTCACCTGCTCCGCTATCCCAGCCAACTGTACCACTAACGGCTAACGCAGGTGCTAAGCGCTTAGCCAGTCCTAACTCTACTTGCCATTGGTCATCATCATAGCTGACTAATGGTAAACCATCAGGACGGTACGCAGGGTTAGCAGTACTAACTTCATTATATAGTGATGGTACGATAGAAAAATCGCTCCATGGTACCCAGCGCACTTTTGCAGTGGCTAGTGTGGTCGGATTGACCCCAGTTTGAAAATCTAAATTGACTGATTTAGGTGTGGTAATATCAATACTACTACCTCTGTCCGATGGAAATATAAATGGACCTCCAGCAATTGGTGGTATTGAACCGCCAATCAGTGGTGCAGCAGGATAGCTCTCGAAAGCGTGCGAACTATGATCAATCTCTGAACGGTAAGTTAGCGCCGCTTTGAGTGCAATTTCAGGCTTGCTATAAGCAATACCAGCTAACCAACCGTAGTCTTGGTCAGCATTAATACGTGTAGTATAACCATTAGCAGGACCATAACTAACGCCGCGCAATTTTACATCCGCTTGTACTTGTTGAGCGACTGGTCCGCCATATACTTGAAAATTCTTATTCGCACCTAACTTGGCACCCAAAATACCAGTGATGTTTTCAGTACGTACTTCAACCTGTGTTTCCTCACCATTTCTAGGTGAAGCAGGATTTTGATCTATAAAATTATTGTTACCAGAGTAATCAGCAGCTGCTCCAAAAGGCTCATCATATAGAATACCGATACTAAAAGTATCATTGATATCGGCTTTTACCCCGTAACGGAAAAAATCATAAGACTCGGCGATATCATTAATTTTGTTGTCTGATGCATCCCTACCGGTGACATCACCATTAATATAGGTATAACTGGCTTCAGCATATAGGCCATCTTGTAAAAATGCAGTAACATCTTGGCCTGAGCGATCAAGACCAGCAGCGCTAGCAACGCTAGCAACAGAAAGAGCTGCAACAGCTACTGTGAGAGTTTTTAAATGAAAAGTTGCGCGCATTATATATCTCCAAACGTCCACATTGTTATACCTTCTTGATAACACTTATTATGCAAGCGATATCCTCGATGGAAGATGGTAATGTCTTTTGCACGCTAAAACAACAAAAAATACATATTATTTCTCTATTATGACGACTTGGTCACAGAAAGATAACTATATTCATTTTTGCATGTATAGTTGATCTTGCTAATTTATCGCTTCTGCAAGTCAGATGTATTGCTGGACAGTTAGATAAAATTAGCTAATTAATATACGAACTGTTCAACGTCAATAATGCGGTGGTTTATCTGCTACTACGTCAAAAGGTGCAATGCCGTCGTCAGTCCTCTGGCTTTCCACTTGCTTATAGACCAGTTGGAGCTGGCGCTGTAGCGTATGGATGTGCTGGTCTTGGCGAGTAATCACCTCATCAAGCCGCTCTACAGTCAATTCAAGATGCGCCATGCTCATTTGTAGATCAACCATTTGTACTTGTAGTTCAGACAGCTCTAGTGCATGGCTTTTTTGGTCTGTATTATCCTCTGATGCTGTGTTCATACTTATCTCAATATCATAATTGTCTGTAGCTTGGATTTTATATTATAGGTCATTTATAGTGAGCGTGGTGTTAGTACTAAGGTCAAAAATACGTTGTTCATACTTTAATCATGTTAGACGTGATAAAAAGTCCTTGCTTACACTAAAGTCGCCTAGCAGCATGTTATACTGCTAACAATTTGGCAATATTCTGTATACCTCTATTGTCCACTCGTTATTTTCATCACTATATATAAGCTTAAGATAATCTATGGCACTGATACATTTAAAAAACATTCATCTCGCTTTTGGCGTCGCCCCTGTCCTTGATGGCATTGATTTTAGCATTAATGAAGGCGAACGCGTCTGTTTGATCGGCCGCAATGGTGAAGGTAAATCTACTTTATTCAAACTAATTAACGGCTCGTTGCAGCCTGATAGTGGTGAAATCATCATCAATGGTAGTGCAAGCGTGGCGATGCTTGAGCAAGATGTACCTGAAACCAGTGGCAAGATACTAGACATCGTCATGGGCGGTAGTCGCCATACCGCTGATCTACTGATCAAATACAATCAGCAAACTGATCTATGCGCAAATGGTGATATGGATGCTTGCGAGCGTATGGCAACGTTACAACATGATATCGACGCTGTGCATGGCTGGGATTTAGAGCGCGAAGCAAGACGCTTAATTATGACGATGGGGCTTGATCCTGAAGATGATTTATCCTCTCTGTCTGGTGGTCGTAAGCGTCGTGTGTTACTGGCACGGGCGTTAGTGACCAAGCCTGATATGCTCTTACTAGATGAGCCAACCAACCATTTAGACGTTGATAGTATTGAGTGGTTGGAGCGTTTCTTGCTCGACTGGCAAGGCCTAACTCTACTGTTTGTCACCCACGATAGAGCATTCGTTGATAAGCTTGCGACTCGCATTGTAGAGCTTGACCGTGGTCAACTAACGAGCTATGACGTGACCCAAGGTGCCAAAGGTTATGCCCGTTATCAAGAACTCAAAGAGCAGCAACTATTAGCAGAAGAAAAAAACAATGCTAACTTTGATAAAAAACTGGCACAAGAAGAAGTCTGGATTCGTCAAGGCATTAAAGCACGTCGTACCCGTAACGAAGGTCGCGTTCGTGAATTAAAAGCATTACGTGAAGAGCGTAGCGCACGCCGTGAGCAAGTTGGTAATGTCAATATCACCATGGGCGAAGGCGAAAAAAGTGGCAAGCTGGTCTGTAAAGTTAAAAACCTGCATCTAGAGTATGACGGCAATGTGTTGGTTGATGATTTTACAACGACTATTATGCGCGGTGACAAAATCGGCATCATAGGTCCTAACGGTGCAGGCAAAACCACACTTATCAAAGCCCTACTCGACATGTCTGATGATGAGGTGACCAAGACTGGTAGCGTTGAGCTTGGGACAAATTTACAAATCGCCTTTTTTGATCAATTGCGAGATCAGCTGGATCTTGAAGCGACTGTCGCTCAAAATGTATCAGAAGGCTCAGACTTTATCGAAGTTGGTGGTCGTAAAACTCACATCATGAGTTACTTGCAAGATTTTTTGTTTGCACCAGAGCGTGCACGTACTCCAGTCAAAGCCTTATCTGGTGGTGAACGCAACCGAGTGTTATTAGCCAAACAGTTGCTAAAACCTGCCAACATCCTCGTACTGGATGAGCCAACCAACGACTTAGACATGGCGACCCTTGAGCTATTAGAAGAGTCTGTCAGCAGTTTTAACGGCACCATTCTTCTGATCAGCCATGATCGCTCATTTATGGACAATGTGGTCACCTCTACTTGGGTATTTGACCAAGACGAAGATGGCAAAGGCGTGGTTCAAGAGTATGTGGGTGGTTATCAAGAATATCTGATACAGAAAAATCGCGTCCAAGCTGCTAAGTCTGTGAATAAGGCCGCTGAAAACGCTAAATCTACCAATAAATCAGCAGTAGCCAAACCTAAAAAAACGTCAAAAAAGCTGAACTTTAATGAGCAGCGTGAGCTTGATAACCTACCAAAAGAGATTGCCGCTCTTGAGCAAGAACAGAATCAATTGGAAGAAAAGCTGGCAGACGGCTCATGGTTCATTCAAGACTTCGACGCTGCAACCGTTGCAAGCGAGCGCTTATTAGTCATTGAAGAGGAGATGATGAATAAGCTTGAGCGCTGGGACGCTCTTGAAAACCATTAAAACGCTTTTAAATTAAACTGGACTAAGAAGGTAACTTACCTAGGTTTTTGAATAAATCGTAAAAACAAACCATAGGTAAGTAGTTTTAGATTGTCTGAAATCTATTTAGATGCGCCAAATGATAGCAAATGTAAGGAAAGTTAGTGAACATTGCTCTAATTTCGAGTATCATTCTTGGTCTTTGAATATCCTTATTAATTCTAAGGTAATTAATAAAACCGAATCTTAATATAATAAGATCCTAGCTTGATTTGGCTGTAACTTTTTTGTGAGACTACAGCCATAAATAATGTACCGTCAGAGTAGTTTTATTTTTGACACATTAATTTATTTTATGACCAAAATAGCTTAGAATAGCAACAATTAGCAAAATTAGGCACAGCTAACGTGGCTTATATGTTTGTATTGTAAATTTCTAAGTCACAAACCCAGTGTGGGATAATCCCATTTCATTCACCTGGAGGAAGTATTAATGAGCCAAGCCGAAGGCGTTAATGTACAACGTCGTAGAGTTCTTATTGCCTCGACTGCCGCAATTGGTGCAGCTGGGGTAGCTGCTGTAGCAACACCTTTTGTTCGTTCTTGGACCCCAAGTGCTAAAGCAGAAGCTGCCGGGGCGGCAGTAACCCAAGACATCAGTTCTATCGAAGATGGACAAATGATCGTTGTCAAATATCGTGGCAAACCTATCTTTGTGGTAAAACGTACTGAAGATATGCTGACCACACTTGATGATGTCGTCCCTTTACTATCTGATCCCGATTCTAGTGAATCACTACAACCTGAATACTGTGCTAATCCTACTCGCTCTTTAGAACCAGGTGTATTGGTCGTAGAAGGCGTGTGTACGCATTTGGGTTGTGCGCCGAACTACCGTCCTGACGTTGGTGCTGCCGACTTGGGTGGTAATGACTGGTATGGTGGGTTTTTCTGTCCTTGTCACGGTTCTAAGTACGACTTAGCGGGTCGCGTCTATAGTGGCGTTCCGGCACCGCTTAACTTACCCATCCCAGAATATAGTATGGATGGTACTATCTTGACGGTTGGGGAGGCTTAACATGAGTATGGGTAAAAAGTTAATGCATTGGGTGGACGCGCGCTTTCCTGCGACCGAAACCTATGAATACCATATGTCAAAGTACTATGCACCAAAGAACTTTAACTTTTGGTACTTTTTTGGCGTATTGTCGATGGTGGTATTAGTCAACCAATTGGTGACTGGTATTTGGCTTACGATGATGTACAACCCAAGTGCCGAAGGGGCGTTTGCGTCTGTTGAATATATCATGCGTGATGTAAAAGGCGGTTGGCTTATTCGTTATATGCACTCGACCGGTGCTTCAGCCTTTTTCGTCGTGGTCTATCTACATATGTTCCGCGCTTTACTTTATGGTTCATACCAAAAGCCTCGTGAGCTTATTTGGCTCATCGGTATGGGGATTTATTTAGCGCTAATGGCTGAAGGCTTCTTTGGCTACCTACTGCCTTGGGGCAACATGTCATTTTGGGGTGCACAGGTTATCTTGAACCTTCCTGCTGCTCTGCCTGTGATTGGTGATGGCCTTGCTGAGTGGGTACGTGGTGACTATATTATTTCAGGTATCACCCTAAACCGATTCTTTGCACTACACGTCGTTGCTATTCCTTTAGTACTTGTCGGTTTGGTCTTTATGCATATCGTTGCTTTGCATCATGTGGGTTCAAACAACCCAGATGGTATCGATATCAAAAAGCTTAAAGACAAAAATGGTGTGCCATTAGATGGAATTGAGTTCCATCCTTACTACACTGTACATGACATGATCGGTATTGTTGTCTTCTTCATCTGCTTCTTTGCTGTGGTATTCTTCTTTCCAGAAGGCGGCGGTTTCTTCCTCGAGCCACCAAACTTTGAAACAGCGAACTCATTAAAAACGCCTGAGCACATCGCCCCTGTATGGTATTACACACCGTTCTATGCCATCTTACGTGCAGTTCCAAACAAGCTTGGCGGTGTTATTGCAATGGGTGGTGCGATTGCCGTGCTGTTCTTAATACCATGGCTCGATAGATCGCCAGTACGTTCTATACGTTATAAAGGTATCTTATCTAAGATTGCTTTGACTGTGTTTGCTATTAGCTTCATTGTACTGGGTTATTTAGGTGCTACGCCTGCGACACCAACTGCGACTATCATGTCACGTATATTTACAATCTTGTATTTCTTGTTTTTCTTATTGATGCCGATTTACACTGCTATCGAGAAGTGTAAACAGCCACCAGAACGTGTTACCGGAGGTCACTAATGAACACGCTAACAAAATCCCTAGCAGGTTTAGGCTTAGGCGCGGCGTTGAGTTTGACTGCTGGTACTGCACTGGCAGCAGGCGGCGGCGGATGTGGAACATTTGTCAATGCTGAAGGCGTTGAAGAACACTTAGCTTGTAGTACAGCACCTATTGATTTTACCAATAAAGGCTCACTACAAAACGGTGCAAAAATATTTATGAACTACTGTGCTGGTTGTCACTCTGCACAGTACGTTCGTCACTCGCGCATCGCTAAAGATCTTGAAATACCGCCAGAGCTTGTAGAAAAGTATTTGATGGTGACGACCGATCAAATTGGGGATCATATCAATGCTGAAATTGATCCTGAGATTCAAGCTTCATGGTTTGGTGCTGCACCACCAGATTTAACGCTCGAAACCAGACTACGTGGTGATGATTGGGTTTATACGTATTTGCTATCGTTTTATGAAGATCCTAGCCGTCCTTGGGGCGCCAACAACTTAGTACTGGCAAACGCGGCCATGCCTCATGTATTGCATAATATGCAAGAAGAGTTGAGTGCTGAAGAATTCAAATCTGAGGTCGGTGACTTGGTGAATTTTATGGCATGGATGGCTGAACCTGCTCGTCATGACCGTCAAGTAATTGGTTTCTTTGTAATCTTATTCTTATTGGTACTACTCATTCCAGTTTACTTGCTTAATAAAGAATTCTGGAAAGACGTAAAATAAGCAAGCGCTAAAAGTATAGAAACCAGTA
>NZ_LNUO01000152.1:0-10721 GCF_001462175.1 Psychrobacter sp. ENNN9_III | reverse complement strand
TTTTTTATATTCTCTTAAAGCTTAATAAGACCTATTTAGAAATAAAAGAGACTTGCTGTTATTACAAAAACTCTGCCAATGTATAATGTTTACGCATGCTACCTTGATAAACAAGGTAACTTTGTTTACGATGACAACCTCAACTATTAATATTAGGCTTTCATGATTGATGCGAACGACATTCCAAGTAGTCAGCTGATTTTATATGCTGATGATGGCTACGACAGTCATGTGGTACGCCTATTGCTTGAAGAAAAAAAGCTTGATTATTATTTGTCCCGTCTACATTCAGAGCGTCCTGAAGATCTCACTGAATTAAACCCTTATCATACGTTGCCTGTATTACAGCAGCGTGAAATCTCGTTATACGAGATTAATGTCATTTTTGAGTATTTAGAAGAACGTTACCATGCAAACAAGCTCTTACCTGATACACCACAAGAGCGTGCACAGTTTCGTCAATTAGCATGGCGTATTCAGCATGATTGGTTAGTACTTGGTAAACGATTACTTAGGCATCCAGACAGTTTTAATAAAACACAAGCAGCTTTAGCAAAAAAACAACTGGCTGATTCATTGATTACGCTATCGCCATTGTTTGCTCATAAATCATACTTTATGTCAGATGAATTTGGCTGGTGTGATGTGCTATTGGCGCCTTTATTATGGCGACTGGACGAGATGGGTATCGAGCTACCACGTGCGATTAGTCGTCCTTTACTAGACTATCAAACGCGGCTTTTTGAGCGTAATAGCTTTCAAAAAAGTGTTCGCTAATTAGACAGCTTTATATAGCTGTCCTAGAATAGCAACTGACCCAGTATAAGCTAAGTAAGCTTATCCTTATCCGTTAGCTAAAAGCCATATAAAATTACTTTATTAATCAAAAACCAAAAAATATAGGAAACCATCAGATGAGCGAAACCACGTCTATTACCCCAACTCGTCCCTATATGGTGCGTGCGCTATATCAATGGATAGAGGACAACGCCCTGACACCATATTTAATGGTTGATGCCACTGCCAAAAACGTGCAAATACCAACCGAACACGTACAGGATGGCCGTATCGTGCTTAATATCGCTAGCCGCGCTACTGGTAATATGAGTATGGAGAATGATTATATTCACTTTAGTGCACGTTTTGGCGGAGTATCGCAAGAGATTTGGGTGCCACTACCTGCCGTCATGGGTATCTATGCCAAAGAAAACTCACAAGGTATGTTTTTTGACCCAAGCGAATACGACAACTATGATCCTGAAGAGGATTCTTTAGCAGCCCCCAAAAAGAGCACGACTACCGAATCTAAGACGAAACGCGATAACAAAGCAGGTTTAAAAGTCTTAAAGTAGTAAGTAACAACATAAAAAAAGCTGGACGTATTAAATACGCCCAGCTTTTTTATTGCCTATTCAAAGATTTGCGAGCCCAATTATGTCCTTGGTAACGTAACACCGCGTTGACCCTGATACTTGCCGCCACGATCTTTATAGCTGGTCTCGCAGACGTCATCCGCATCACTTTGGAAGAACAGCATTTGTGCCACACCTTCACCCGCATAAATACGTGCAGGTAAATTGGTGGTATTACTAAATTCTAAAGTCACGTGCCCTTCCCACTCAGGCTCAAGCGGCGTCACATTGACGATAATACCGCATCGCGCATAAGTCGATTTACCAAGACAGATAGTCAATACATCACGTGGAATACGGAAATACTCCATCGTACGTGCCAATGCAAAAGAGTTTGGCGGAATAATACACTCATCACCAACGATATCGATAAAGCTTTTTTCATCAAAGTTCTTAGGGTCAACGACTACTGAATGGACGTTAGTAAAAACCTTAAATTCAGGTGCACAGCGCACGTCATAACCATAGCTTGAAGTACCGTAGCTAACCAGACGCTCGCCTGCATCATTAAAGCGTACTTGACCCGCCTCATATGGCTCAATCATGCCATGCTCTTCGGCCATTTTACGAATCCAGCGGTCGGACTTGATAGACATTGTTATTCCTCAAAATTTTTAATAGCGACGATTATACGGAATTGATAGGTCAATTTATAGAGTAATCATAAAATTGCTTAAGCTGACTTTTTTAATCTTACCTAACTTAGTTGTCGATTAAAAAATACGCTTATCATCGACAGGCTTAGCAAACTTATTAATATTGGCTTCGATATTCTCAGCAACGTTTAGATAATAAGATGCAAACTCATCATTAGCCAAAACGCTTGGTTCACCTTTATCTACTTGCGCACGAATACCGCTGGCAAGTGGCAGCTGACCCAATAAGGGCACGTGATATTGCTCAGCGATAAGCTCACCGCCACCAATACCAAAGATAGCTTCGGTATGATGACAGTTGCTACACGTATGCAATGCCATGTTTTCCACCACACCAAGTACTGGAATATTGGTTTTGTTAAACATCTCAACGCCTTTTTGCGCGTCGAGTAAGGCGATATGCTGCGGCGTCGTCACAATCACTGCACCAGTCACTGGAATACGCTGTGCAAGCGTCAGTTGAATATCACCCGTGCCTGGTGGCATATCAATGACCAAATAGTCAAGCTGCGGCCAGTTGGTTTGGTTGTATAGCTGCATGAGCGCACCAGTGGCTTTTGGTCCACGCCAAGCGACGGGCGTATTGTCACTATCAAGCAAACTGCCTATAGATAGCATCGCTAAACCATGCGCATCAACTGGAACGAACTGCTCGTTTTCCAATTGCGGCTTTACATCAGCAACGCCTAGCATCGTTGGCATACTAGGGCCATAGATATCGGCATCAAGTACGCCAACACGGTTGCCAAGCTTTTGTAAAGCCAAAGCAATATTAACAGTAGTGGTAGATTTACCGACGCCGCCCTTGCCTGACGCTACCACGATAATATGGCGAATACGTGGATGTGCTGCTAGTGAGGCTTGTGTCGGTGCAGCTTTCGTTATTGGTGGTTCGCTGTCTGTATTTGCCTGCTCGCTTGGCTTATCTTGCTTAGCCATTGCATCTGTTGTCTTTGGCATCTGTTTTGGTAAATTTGCTCCGGCACCTTTAGCTGATGCAGGCAGACGGACATTCATATGAATGGTTTTGATACCGTGCGGGTGCAGGCGTTGTCTAAGCTCTTGTTGAATCAGTTCAGGATCGCTATCTGCTGGTAGACGTAAGTCTAAGGTGAGCTGATCACCGTCGCGCTCAAGCCCTGTTATCATAGTAGCAATGCTGACAGTACCTACTTCATAACCCAGCAACACTCTGTCTACTGCACTATCACGTTCTGCCTGCTGCTCGGGGGTCTCAGGTTTTTCTGACGTTATTTTTTTTATAAAGTTAAACATAGCTGCTATTACCGCCTATAAAAGTGGGTGGACATGGTAAAAAACTCAGTTAATACTGCCGTAAATATGGCAAATCATATAGTCCATGAGCTTTTTAGCCAAACCTTTTATCGTGACAGTGTAGCTCAATTACAAGTATAAAAAAACCACAACGCTAATAGAACGAAGCCTTGAGCGGTTCATCTATCTTGCCATTTGCTTCCAATAATTGGTAACGATGTTTGTAGTATCTGTGCTTACCTTGCTAAATAGCTAAAAATTGCGCAGCAATAAATAGATAAATCAGTACGCCTGAAGCATCACATACTGAGGTAATCAAGGGCGCACTAGCGGTGGCAGGGTCAAAGCCTAATTTATTAAGCACAAAAGGAAGACTCATACCTATCACGCAGCCAATCATAACTACGGACATCATACTCAGCGCAAGCACCAAAGAGACTACAGCATCGCCGCGCACGTAACCAATAATGGAGATAGCAACTGCCATCGTGGCACCAAGCATAAGCGCAACCAAAGCTTCTCGGGCCAATAGTGAAAACCAGTCACGCATGACTACATCACCAGTCGCTAAAGCACGCACCATCAAGGTTGCAGACTGAGACCCTGCGTTACCACCGCTATCAACCAGTAATGGTAAGAAAAACACCAGTACCAGATTGGCCGCAATGACCTCTTCAAAATTCGAGATGCTCAATCCTGATAGTAAGTTTCCAAATACTAAGAACACCAACCAAAACACACGCTTACGATACAGTACCCGAATGCTAACGTCTTTTAGCTTGCCTACCATAGTCGAGACACCACCTGACTTATGAAAGTCATCAGTGGCTTCGTCACTTGCGACGTCCATCGCATCATCGTGGGTGACAATGCCTACCAAAGCGCCATTATTATCAATAATTGGCAAAGCAATCAAGTCATAACGTGCGATGGTTTTAGCGACCGTTTCTTGATCGTCATAGACATGGCAAGACACCACAGTACTCATCATTATGTCTGCAATAGCCTGATTAGGTGACGCCAAAATCAACACTCTTAATGACACAACGCCCAACAACTTGCGTTCACCGTCAATCACATAAGCATGATAGATGGTCTCGGCATCAGGCGCTTCCAAACGTAGCGTATCTAAAGCTTCGTTAACCGTCATTTGAGCCGTTAAAGTTGCATAATCTGACGTCATCAAAGCACCAGCAGTGCGCTCTTCATAGGCTGCTAGTTTGCGAATATCTTCACGTTGCGCCTGTGCTAACGCTGGAAGTAAAGCATCACGTTGATCTTGGTTTAAATGTTTGTATAAGTCAGTGCGTTCATCCGCAGGCATCTCCCCTACCAATATCGCCATGACATTCCGAGGAAACTCATGCGCCATAGCAACTTGAGCATCAGGCTCTAGGTAAGAAAAAATGGTAGAACGATTAGATAAGCGCTTTAACAATTGCCAAGCAAGTTTAGACTCCATAAGTGCAAGCACATCAGCGATATCGATAGGTCGCAAGTCCTGCACCTGGAGCACCGCGTGTCTAAACTGCTGTTGTTCAGCAGCTATACTCAATGATAATGCCAAGGCTTCATGGTTCATACCCTTACTCCGCGCAACCTATGTTGATAACAGCACTAATAAAAAAAGAGCCAATTTAATTGGCTCCAAATTATGCAAACAAGATGCTAGTCGATTGATCTGTCATTAGCAAGTGAACAAATACACCGCCAATCAAACCCGTTAGTTCATAAACCAACCATGACTGGCTACGATAGATTGTCCCGTAAACACATTACTTGGGAACGCTGCTAAAAATAGCGCTAATTGGGCAATATCATCAACAGTAGTAAATTCTTTGTCAACAGTACTGACTAGCATAATATCATTAATAACTTCCTCTTCACTGATGCCTTTTTCGGCCGCTTGTTCAGGGATCTGTTTTTCTACCAATGGCGTTTTTACAAATCCTGGACAAACCACGTGCGAGCGTACGTTATGAGCTGCGCCCTCTTTAGCTAGTACACGGCATAGTCCAAGTAGCCCATGCTTTGCAGTCACATAGGGCGCTTTGTAAAGTGAGGCTTCGTGCGAGTGTACTGAGCCCATATAAATGACTGTACCACCTTTATCGTCTTTATACATATGTTGTACAGCAGCTTTGGTAGTCAAAAACGCCCCGTCCAAATGAATGGCCAGCATTTTTTTCCAATCGTCAAATGCCATTTTACTAATCGGATCAATGATCTGAATACCGGCATTAGAGACAAGAATATCAATACCACCAAAGGTGTCGACTAGCTGTTGTATCCCATCATTTACGGCATCTTCTGAGGTGACATCCATAGCAATCGCAAGAGCACGTCCGCCAGCCGCTTCAATGGCATCAACCGTTTGCTGCGCCGCTTCAAGATTAATGTCTGCAATACCAACCGCTGCCCCTGCTTTGGCATAAGTCTCAGCGATATCGCGTCCAATACCACTTGCAGAGCCTGTGACTAATGCTACCTTTCCTGTCAGATCTTGCTGTAATTCGGTCGCCATATTCTATATTCCTTTATTGAATAGCTTTTTTGAATGCCTGTGCTAGATATATTTATGCACCATAATTACTGAGCAATACTCACTGGCGTCTTTTCTTGCAGCTCATCAAAGCTCACACCGTCTGCCAGTTCGACCAGCTTTAAGCCATTATCAGTGACATCTAACACCGCAAGCTCGGTAATAATACGATCTACTACTCCTTTACCCGTTAATGGCAGCTCGCAATTGGCAAGGATTTTTGGATCGCCATGTTTGTTCACTTGTTCCATCAGTACAATCACACGCTGCACGCCAGCAACCAAATCCATGGCACCGCCCATACCTTTGACCATTTTTTTGGGTATCATCCAGTTGGCAAGATCGCCCTGCTCTGAGACTTCCATCGCGCCCAATATTGCCAGATTGACATGACCGCCACGAATCATAGCAAATGACTCCGAACTACCAAAATAACTGGCACCCGGCTCTGCGGTTACTGTTTGTTTACCCGCATTAATCAAGTCAGCATCGACATTTTCAGCAGTTGGAAACTCACCAATACCTAATAGGCCGTTTTCTGATTGTAGCCAAACGTCCATACCTTCAGGGATATAGTTGGCCACTAGGGTTGGCAGACCAATCCCTAGGTTCACATAATAACCATCTTGTAATTCTTTTGCAGCACGCTGTGCCATCTGTTCTCTTGTCCATGCCATGTTACTTTCCTTATTTTTTCACAATACTCTATTATTAATTTTATCTTTTAAATATTTCAATAAAACTTCTCTCTAAGCGCCTTCAACTGCCTTAGTTGTCGTTTTTTCGATACGCTTTTCAGGGTTGCTGTTCAATACGATACGCTGCACAAAGATGCCAGGCAGATGCACTTCGTCAGGATCGAACGTGCCAGTCTCTACGATTTCTTCTACTTCGACGATAGTAATTTTGCCAGCCATTGCACAGTCTGGATTGAAGTTACGGGCGGTTTTGTTGAATATCAAGTTGCCTGACTTATCTGCTTTTTGCGCTTTAATTAGCGCCACATCAGCACGCAATGTATGCTCAAGTACATATGTGCGACCATCAAAATCACGCGTCTCTTTACCTTCTGCGACAAGTGTACCAACGCCAGTTGCAGTATAAAAGGCAGGAATACCCGCGCCACCCGAACGTAGCTTTTCAGCCAATGTACCTTGCGGGGTCAGCTCAACTTCTAATTCGCCCGCTAAGTATTGACGCTCAAACTCTTTGTTTTCACCGACATAGGATGAGATCATTTTTTTGATCTGACGAGTTTGCAATAGTAGTCCTAAGCCAAAGTCATCAACACCCGCATTATTGCTGATACAGGTTAAGTCTTTAACGCCGCTATCACGCAATGCTTCGATTAACGCCTCAGGGATGCCGCACAGACCGAAACCACCGATAGCAAGAGTTTGGCCGTCACTGACAACACCTTTTAACGCCTCTTCTGCACTACTATATACCTTTGATTGACTCATGGTTGACTCCTATAATTATCTGTTAGTTGATTTATATTCATTACGTATCCGTTCTAGTATTACTTTTAACTGACCCTATTAATTTTGTTAGTCTTTACATTTTTTACATGCTGATATGTCATTCCAGTTATACCACCAACCAAAATACACCCATAATAACTGCCCCTGATACGGAAAGCACTATGAGGCAATAACCCATGATAGCTCGAGCATCTAAGCCTGCAATACCCAATAATGGTAATGCCCAAAATGGCTGAATCATATTGGTCCATGCATCGCCCCAAGCTACCGCCATCGCTGTCACTGCTGGATTAACACCAAGCTCAACGCCAGCAGGTATCATGACAGGCCCTTGCACAGCAAACTGACCACCGCCCGATGGCACAAAGACGTTAACTAAGCCTGCGCTTAAAAATGCAAAAATAGGAAAGCTGTCTGCCGACGCCGAATTGACAAAGAATTCGGTCACTTGCGTACTAATAGAGATACCATCAGCATTTGCTCCCGTCATGATCCCCATAATGCCACCGTAAAACGGAAACAATAATACAATCCCGGTGATACCGCCTATACCTGAGTTTACTGCACGATAGTAACGCTCAAGCGTGCCATGCGATAACAAGCCGACAAACAAGAATAGCCCAATAACTATATTGAGCCCTAAATTAAAACCATTGCTACCAAACTCACTAATATAGTACATCAAAGCTAACGCCAGCAGAATCACGGCGACAATACGGCTGTCATCTAACATTTGTGCTGGAGTATCTCGGCGAGGCGACACGTAAGCTTCTTTTTTAATAAGCTTGGGGTCGATAACAGTAGGGGTTTTTGGATGCATAAAACGGTTTAACAGAGGTAATATTACAACTAACAAACCAACAATAAGCAAATTATAACCAGCAAATATTGTCTGTGATAAAGGCACCGCTTCGGTCATGACATTGCCCGATAGCGTGAGTAAAGTATCACCGCCTGAGCTTAGTGTTAGCGGTATCGATCCTGAAAAGCCGCCATGCCAGATAACAAACCCTGAATATGCTGCGGCTACCAATAAGGGATAATCTACATTAGCGACTTTTTTTGGCAAGTGACTTGGCAAAAATAGCACCAATAATGAGACCAAATCCCCAGTTTATCCATGAACCAACCAAACCCACTAAGGTCGATACTATGATAGCGGTCGAAGGAGAATGAATACGGCTGGCAATATTATCCAGTAAACGCTGAATGAAGGGTGCACTAGCGAACGCATAGCCTGTCACTAATATGAGGGCCATTTGCATGGCAAAGCTATGTAGCGACCATAATCCATTACCCCAATGCCCAGCCATAGCGATCATATCCTGACCAGTAACGGCAAGACCAACAACAAAGGCAATGAGCGTTAAAATAATTGAGAATACGAACGGAGATGGCAAATAACGGTTAACCAGTTGTACACTGGCGTTTGTTATGGCATTAAACATATCCACATTCCTTGTCGATTCAATGTTTGTTGTTTGAGTCTTTTGTCAATGAAATCTTGCTTAGCAAAAGCACTTCACAAATATGATAGCTTATCTGCATTGCCAAATATACAGAATTTCCAAATATGCAAATAGTTATGTTAATACGTTTTATATCGATATATCATATGCAATTTTTTATAATAACTTAACACATTATCCTTGCAGCGACTAGATAATAACGTTAAGAGTGTACCAGTCAGCATAGTAGCTCAGTATATGGTAAGCCAATATGTTATCAATGTAGATTTATGTTTAATATAAGATTATATATTGCTTATTTTGATTAATTTTATTGACCTACATTCATATGCCCTGCATAATCGCTGACTGAATTTTGCCAAGGAGGGCAGTCATGTTTAGCACATTTGCTATCATTATTACTTTATTTTTATTAATGTTTTTCGCTTATCGCGGTTATTCGGTGCTCATCCTAGCGCCGATTATGGCGACGTTAGCGGTCTTTTTATCAGGTGATTTTTTAAGTAGTATTCCCGCCTATACCGATGTGTTTATGGGAGCATTAAGTGGTTTTTTGCTTAAATTCTTCCCTATCTTCTTATTGGGTGCGCTGTTTGGACGATTGATGGCAGACTCTGGCGCGGCGACAGCGATTGCCAATACCGTGGTCGAAAAGCTCGGTGCCAGTAAAGCCATTTTAGCCGTTATTTTGGTTTGTGCTATCTTAACCTATGGTGGTGTCTCGTTATTTGTCGTAGCGTTTGCTATCTATCCAATCGCCAAAGACTTATTCAAAGCCGCTGATATTCCTAAGCGCTTGATTCCAGCAGCGATTGCGTTAGGCTCATTTACCTTTACAATGACGGCATTGCCAGGCACGCCAGCGATTCAGAATGCTATTCCGATTCCTTATTATAATACCAACGTCTTTGCAGCGCCTATCTTAGGTATTATTGGCGGTACGATCATGTTCATTGGTGGGTGGTTATGGTTGCAGTCGCGAGCTCGCAAAGCCAATGCTGCAGGTGAAGGCTATGGTCAGCATGATGATGACGTGGGCGTCGGTGGTATCGATGCTATAAAAGAGCCTGCAGGTGACACGACAAACAATACTGCACAAAACAACATCGCTAAAAGCAATCTAGCAACATCAAGCGCCATGCACAACACGCATCAAACCTCGTTTGCCATCGCCATGATTCCGCTGGTATTGGTCATCGCTCTAAACGCATTACTTACTTATGCTGTTTTTCCGTCGTTAGACTTTAGCGGCTTACAAGCCCAGTTTCCAGGCTTAAATATCGATGGTTCACTTGGTCTTTGGTCAATTATTATCTCGTTAGTTGTAGCCTGTATAGTTTTGATCGTATTGCGTATTGGTCATTGGAATAACCTACAAAAAACCATCAACCGTGGTACTTACGATTCGATGTTGCCGATTTTTAATACGGCATCAGAAGTTGGCTACGGTGCGGTGATTGCATCATTGGCAGGTTTTCTTATCATTCGTGACAATATCTTAAATCTAAGCCCTAATAACCCGCTTATCTCAGAAGCCGTGGCGATGACCACGCTTGCTGGTATTACAGGCTCATCATCTGGTGGCTTAAGTATCGCACTGTCGACGCTCGGTGACGACTATTTAAGAATGGCGGTAGAAGCTGGAATTGATCCAGAGCTTATGCACCGTGTAGCAGTTATGGCAGCAGGCGGTCTTGATACTTTGCCCCATAGTGGCGCTGTCATCACGTTATTTGCTATTTGCGGCTTGACCCATAAACAGTCATATTTAAACCTTGCCATGGTCACCATGGTGATTCCGTTAATCGCTGTTACCTCTATCATTATCTTAGGTACGATGTTTGGTTCTTTCTAAACAAATCTATATTAATATGTGCATAAAA
>NZ_LNUO01000151.1:0-6891 GCF_001462175.1 Psychrobacter sp. ENNN9_III | reverse complement strand
AAAACCCATTTTAAACCTTTTTTAAATTTTTCCTTTTTTAAAAGCTTTACCATTGATAACATCGCGTCCGCCCGCCATAAATAGCGTGCGATGATGATAACTAACCCGTTTATATAAAAGTATAGGTGACAAAAGTGCGTGAGATTTTAGTAACAAGTGCGCTGCCCTACGCCAATGGCTATATCCATTTGGGGCATCTTGTAGAATATATTCAGACCGACATTTGGGCGCGTGCGATGAAGGCACAAGGCCATCAGGTTACGTATGTCTGCGCGGATGACGCACATGGTACGGCAATCATGCTAAAAGCTGAAGCCAATGGCATCACGCCAGAGGAGCAGATTGCCTCAGTTAAAGCCTCGCATGAAGCGGACTTTGCTAAGTTTTTGATTAACTTTGACAATTATCACACCACTCATTCAGAAGAAAACAAACATTTCTCTGAGCTGATTTATCGCCGACTTAATAGCGCAGGGCATATCAGTACAAAAGACGTTGAACAGTTATTTGATCCTGAAAAGCAGTTATTTTTGGCCGATCGATTTGTCAAAGGAGAATGCTCTGAGTGCGGTGCGCTGGATCAATATGGTGATAACTGTGAAGTATGCGGCACGACTTATGACGCGACAGATCTCAAAAATCCATACTCGACGTTGTCTAATGCCACACCTGTGCTAAAAACCTCAAAGCATTATTTCTTTGACTTGCCAGAATTTGAGCAGTTTTTAAAAGATTGGACGCGTAGTGATAATCGCCTGCAAGTATCGGTCGCCAACAAACTCCAAGAGTGGTTCGAAGCTGGGCTTGCCAGTTGGGATATCTCACGTGATGCGCCCTACTTTGGTTTCCAAATCCCAGATACGCCAAGCGTCGAGCCGGACAAATACTTTTATGTATGGCTAGATGCGCCAGTCGGCTACATGGCGAGCTTTAAAAACCTATGCGATAAGCGTGAAGGTACAGAGCAAGCGCTTGATTTTGATCGTTACTGGGCGCAAGAGAACGAGCACAAAACTGAGGTTTACCATTTTATCGGTAAAGATATCGTGTATTTCCATGCTTTGTTTTGGCCAGCTATGCTAGCCGGCAGCGAGTTCCGTACCCCAACCGGCGTTTTTGCCCACGGCTTCTTAATGGTCAATGGCGAAAAAATGAGTAAGTCACGCGGCACCTTTATCAAAGCCGAAACTTACGCTGAGCACTTACATCCTGAGTATTTGCGTTACTACTTTGCCAGTAAATTGTCTGATAAAGTCGAGGACATCAACCTTGATTTAGAAGACTTTATGCAAAAGGTCAACTCTGACTTGGTGGGTAAAGTGGTTAATATTGCCAGTCGCAGTGCCGGCTTTATTGTTAAAAAATATGACGGGATGCTGTCGGACGTTTGCGTAGAGTCAACGTTGCTAGAAGATATCACCAAAACCGGTGATGAAATTGCTGCCGCTTATGAGAATCGTGAATTTTCACGTGCCATGCGTTTGATTATGCAATGTGCGGATAAAGCCAATGAGTATATCGACGAAAAGAAACCTTGGTCACTTGCCAAGATCGAGGGCACTGAGCAAGAAGTTCAGGACGTCTGCTCGGTGGCGATTAACATCTTCCGTCAATTAATGGTATATCTTGCGCCAGTATTACCTGAGCTGACGGCCAATGCCAAAACGTTTTTGAATATTGAAGACTTAAGCTTTGCCAGCCGCAATGAATGGCTACTGGGTCACAAAATCAATAAATTTAAACCTTTAATGCAGCGTATCGAAGAAAAAGATATCGAGGCGATGGTTGAGGCATCAAAGGAATCTTTGGCTCAAGCCGCTATACCAGTTGCTAACGATACAGATGTCAACTGTGACAGCAAAGCAGACAAAAACACGCAGGCAGCCAAGACTGATACTGAGCAAGGGGATTATATCGGCATCGAAGATTTTGCCAAAGTTGAGATGAAAGTGGCACATGTTTTAGAGTGCAATCACGTCGAAGGCGCGGACAAGCTACTACAATTTACCTTAGATGTCGGCGAAGACAAACCGCGCAATGTGTTTAGTGGCATTCGTAAGTTTTATGAGCCTGAGCAACTGGCTGATAAAAAGGTGATTTGTGTGACCAATCTTGCCCCGCGAAAGATGAAGTTTGGTGTCTCAGAAGGCATGGTGTTATCGACTGGCGATCCAAAGACCGGGCTAACGGTCGTTACTTTGCCTGATGACTGTGTCGTTGGCGATACCTTAGCGTAAGTTTTAAGTACAATGTCAGACAATAAAAAAGATGTCACTATTGGCATCTTTTTTTATGGTTTTTTTATAGTATAGCGACTAAAAATCGCTTTATATTGCTCTATAAAAGTACCACAGCATTGTTTAATAACACCTATGACGAATACGCTTTAATTTTTTATTGCGATAACTTACATTACTGTCATAATATGAACATAACGATCGACGGAACGATTGCTCTGTTGTTAGCCTGCTATCTTGATATCAATATAGCATCGAACTGGCTAACCTGCATTTTCCAATAATATCTTAAAGATCAAATATAACGAAGACGAGTGCAAGCACTACATAATTAGGCTTGATGAATCTGGTTTTTGGAATTGATACAACTTATGAGTTAATCTAATAATGACTATTGCTTCTACCTTACGCTTAAGCCTATATGGTGCTGCTATCAGCACTGTCCTTGGATTGATGGGCTGCTCAAACTCCACTGATACTGCAACAGCGACCAATGAAAGTCCAGGAGCTGATGCTGACAAGCCTGCCAAGACATTAGCCATCACTCAAATCGTCGAACATCCATCACTAGATGAGATGCGTCGCGGCATTATCGATGAGTTGGCAGATAACGGCTATGTCGAAGGTCAAAACTTAACCGTTAACTTCCAAAGTGCGCAAGGTAATACGGCGACAGCAGGGCAGATCGCTAAGCAGTTTGCAGGCGACAATCCAGATGCCATCGTAGCCATCTCAACGCCATCTGCTCAGTCAATCGTGGCGTCAACCAAAACCGTTCCAGTTGTTTATACTGCTATCTCAGACCCTGTGGCAGCCAAACTTATCGATGACAAGGGCGTTCCCATTCAAACCAACGTGACAGGTTTATCCAGCCAATTGCCTATAGAGCCGCAGCTAGAAAACATTCAAAAAATTGTCCCTGATGCAAAAACCATTGGCTACGTCTATAGCCCAGGTGAGGTCAACTCTGTAGTCGTGCTTAATCAGCTTAAGGAGGCCGCCTCAGCACGTGGACTCAAAATACTAGATGTAACAGCCAATCGCCCAACTGACGTTGCCATGGCGACACGCAGTCTTGCTGGCCGCGCTGACGTCATTTATACTTCATTAGATAATAATGTCGTGTCTGCATTCGAGGCGATGGCAGGCGCAGCGAACGAGCTTGATATACCAATTATTGCTTCAGATGAGTTCAGTGTCAGACGCGGTGCGACAGCAGCACTTGGGGTAAATGACTATGATTTTGGCCGTACTACTGGCAAAATGGTTTATCGAGTACTAAATGGCGAAGCGGTCGATACTATTAAGCCTGAGGTTATGAACACCTTAACCTTATATGCAAGTCCAAAGCATGCAGCTGAGCAAGGAGTGAGCTTATCAGCAGATTTACTCAAAAATGCCATCAACACTGATACTGATGTCGATACCAAATAAAAAGTAGTAAGATAACAATCAGCACGTCAATTATTTATATAGTGTACGGACACACTATTATTTTAGGAGTGAGACCCATGTTTTATCAAAACCGTTTTGGTCGTTTTAATTTTAGTAAAGCCTTGTTATTAGGCAGTATGTGTACTGCTATCTTGACTGGCTGTAACCAATCAGCACAAGATACTAGTGCAACTGATGGTGCTGCTACTAGCGACGACGCTACCGCAATGAAGACTGTCGCTATTACCGCCATTGTCGAGCACCCAGCACTTGATGATGTGCGTAAAGGTGTCATTGACGAGTTAAATGACGCGGGTTTTAAAGACGGTGAAAACTTAGCGGTCAACTTCCAAAGCGCACAGGGCAATACGGCAACAGCAGGACAGATTGCTAAGCAGTTTGTCGCAGACGAGCCAGACGTTATCGTTGCTATTGCAACCCCATCTGCTCAGTCTGTTGCAGCCTCTACCAGCAGTATCCCAATGGTATTTTCAGCAGTGACTGACCCAGTAGCAGCCAAACTAGTATCTAAGCTTGATGGCTCTGGCACTAACGTTACAGGTGCATCAGATGCCTTACCCTATGAGCCACAAATTGACTTAATGCGCCAGATTATACCGGACCTTAAAGACGTCGGTTACGTCTATAGTCCAGGTGAAGTCAATTCGACCATCATTTTGAAAAACTTAAAAGAGAAATTGACGCCACTTGGTATCAACGTGCATGAAGCGCCAGCTCAGCGTAGTAACGATATTGCGATGGCGGCACGTAGTCTTGAGGGTAAGGTCGATACAATCTATACCTCAACCGATAACAATGTAGTATCAGCTTACGAGTCATTATACCAAATCGCAAAAGAGAGTAAGATTCCATTAATTGCCTCAGATACCAGCTCAGTTGAGCGCGGTGCTGTTGCAGCTTTGGGCGTGAATTATTACGATCTTGGCCGCGAGACTGGTAAAATCGTAGTACGTATCTTAAATGGTGAAGCAGCAGGCGCTATTCCTGTATATACACCGCAAATGCTTGATTTGTATGTCAGTCCAACACATGCAGAAGAGCAAGGTATTACCTTATCACAAGCAGTTATTGACCAAGCAAAAGAAGTGGTAGAATAGCGCACCTTTGTAGTCTGCCTAAAATTAAAACCCTAAAACAGGCGATAATAACATGCATAATGAACAACGCAAATTATCGTCTGCTTTGATGTTCAATTACGACATGTTTTGATTTACCCTAACCGCAGATTGCTTAATCTGTTAAATTCACCACTTAGACGTTTAGCGAACATTAACTCCTATGTTGATGGGATAGATAGTACTGGCGTATGCCATGATCCTACACATCCATCATTAGAATACGTTTCGTCAAACGCTTGGTTATGACTTACTGATCTCTTATGTCTTTAATCGCTTTTTTTGGTGCGCTTGAAAGTGGTCTGATTTACGGCCTTGTAGCACTTGGTGTGCTAATCTCGTTTCGTACCCTTGATTTTCCTGACTTAACCGCTGATGGAAGTTTTCCGTTAGGTGGCGCGGTCGCTGGTATCTCCATCGTCGCTGGTATTAATCCATGGCTGGCATGTGTTTTTGGTATGCTGGCAGGGTCAGTCGCTGGTATCGTCACTGCATGGTTGCATGTCAAGCTAGGTATTTTACAGCTACTTGCTAGTATTTTGGTTATGGTTGCTTTGTATTCTGTCAACCTGCGTATTATGGGTGCACCAAACCTACCACTGCTTGGCGAAACTACTGTATTTAGCTCACTTGTGACTGATGGCAATGGTTATTGGATGCGCTGCCTGATTATTGGCGTGGTCATCTTGGTTGCCAAGCTACTGTTAGATTGGTTTTATAGCACCGAAACTGGTTTGTCTATGCGTGCGACTGGCTCCAACCTTCGTATGGCACAAGCACAAGGTATCAACACCTCTTGGATGACTATTATCGGTATGGCAGTCTCTAATGGTTTGATCGCTTTGGCTGGGGCACTGTTTGTACAGACGCAAGGCGGTGCAGATATCTCTATCGGTATCGGTACTATTGTCATTGGTTTAGCAGCAGTGATCATTGGTGAGACCATTATTCCTGCCAAACGCATTTGGCTCATTACTTTTGCTGTAATCGTTGGCGCAGTACTGTATAAGTTGTTTATTCAGGTTGCGTTATCAAGCGATACGCTGCGTAGTATTGGCTTTGGTCCACAAGACTTGAACTTGATTACTGCTTTACTCGTCGTATTGGCATTAGTATTGCCAAAAGCCAAAACTAAGTTTTTATCTCGTAGAGTTCGCGCTTGATGATGCCTAAGATAGCCATACAAGCTTGAAGAAGCTTTTAGCTTAAAGAGATGACAAGGAACCACGATTATGATGCAAGCCACAGATTTACGGTTAACTTTTAACCCAGGCACGCCTATCGAAAACCCTGCCCTACGCGGTATCAATTTAAACATCGCTGATGGCGAGTTTGTCACGGTTATCGGTACCAATGGTGCTGGTAAATCAACTTTTTTGAATGCAGTCAGTGGTACTACACGAGTTGATAGTGGCTCAATACTATTAAATGGCATTGACGTCACCAAAAAAACTGCTCATCAGCGCGCTCATTGGGTTGCTCGCGTGTTTCAAGATCCGATGGCGGGTACTTGTGAGGCCTTGACTATTGAAGAGAATATGGCACTCGCCTATAAGCGTGGCGGTAAACGTGGATTAAATTTTGCTTTGAACCAAAGCAACCGTGACTTGTTCCGAGAGAAGCTGTCTGTACTAAAATTAGGGCTAGAGAAGCGTCTAACTGACCGTATGGGATTGTTATCAGGTGGACAACGTCAGGCGGTTAGTTTGCTGATGGCATCATTACAGCCTTCTAAGATCTTATTGTTAGATGAGCATACTGCTGCCCTTGATCCTAAGACGGCTGCTTTTGTATTAGAGCTGACTGATAAGATTGTGACAGACAATAATCTCACTACTATGATGGTCACCCACTCCATGCAGCAGGCTTTAGCGCATGGTACGCGTACCGTTATGCTACATCAAGGGCAAGTGGTATTAGATGTCGCAGGCGATATTCGTCGCGGCATGACCGTCCATGATCTTCTCGATATGTTTGAGCAAACACGCGGTGAAAAGGTTGAAGACGATAGCTTGATTTTGAGTTAAACAACTCAGCTAAACAGTTTGGATTAAAAAGTAAAAACGCCTGTTTAGTAGCAGGCG
>NZ_LNUO01000150.1:0-6770 GCF_001462175.1 Psychrobacter sp. ENNN9_III | reverse complement strand
GCACAGCACGCCAGAAAAAATTTATACCAGTTCCGCGTTGAAATATAATGCATCTGTTTTATTTAGAATCGACTATATGAGTTATAAACATATTTATTGATAACTACCCAAATACATGCTTCTCAAAGGTTTTTTGTTATCTATAGTTAATGCTCCTACAAAGTTTTCGTTAGCCATTATATAGTTGTTACATAAAGCTTATCTGCTGCCATTTATTATGAGGTTTGTCATGCGCAAAATTCCTGTCTACTCTCACCCTGCTGCTGGTTGGCCAGCGCTCGTTGCCTCCACTCGTAAGCTTATGGATTACAAAGCCTTTACGCGTGGTAGCTTAAGTGTCCTAAAAAGCAATCAGCCTAAGACGGGTTTTGATTGTCCAGGCTGCGCATGGCCTGATCATAAGTCTCATAAAACGCTTGATGTCTGTGAGACTGGTATCAAAGTCATCGCTAGTGAAGCCATGTCTACTAAAGCGGATGCCAAATTCTTTGAAAAATATACAGTCAAAGAGCTACAGAAATGGAACGGCTACGAGATTGAGCATAGTGGTCGTTTATCAGAGCCGCTTCGGTATGATGCAGCGCAGGATCGCTATCTCCCTATTTCTTGGCAAGCCGCTTATGAGATTATCGCAAAAGAGTTGAATAAGCTTGACTCGCCAGATGACGCTTTATTTTATACCTCAGGGCGAGTAACGAACGAGCCTGCCTTTATGTATCAGCTGTTTGTACGCTGTTTTGGCACAAACAATTTGCCTGATTGCTCCAATATGTGTCATGAGCCCACATCCGTTATGCTGGGTAAGCAATTGGGTGTCGGCAAAGCCACGGTCATGTTGGAAGATTTTGAAAAGGCCAAACTGCTCTTGTCATTCGGACACAATCCGGCTACCAATCATCCACGTATGCTTGAGATGCTGGCACACGCGCATAAAGAAGGCTGTCGAATTATTTCTATTAATCCAATGCGCGAACAAGGGCTAAAGGCTTTTAGAAATCCGCAAAAACCCACGCATATGGCAGCAGGTCAAAGTGACGAGATGATTGATGAGGTCGTCCAAATTCAAATCGGCGGCGATGCAGCTCTATTAACAGGTATGGCTAAATGGCTAGTCGAGCATGACAAAATCAACCATACTTTTATTACAGAGCATACCTCAGGTTTTGAAGCCTTAAAAGAGTGGCTAACCGAGCAAACTTGGGCGGATATTGAGCGCGGAAGCGGCATCGTACAAGCAGAGATTGTCAAACTAGCAAAACTGGTTGCCAATAGTCCAGCGACGATATGTACTTGGGGCATGGGTATTACTCAGCACGTTCAAGGCGAAGATAATGTGGCTATGATTACCAATTTGCTACTGCTTATGGGGATGATAGGTATTGATGGTGCTGGCGCTTCACCGATTCGCGGGCACTCTAATGTACAAGGCGATAGGACCATGGGCATTCATGAACGCCCTAAGAAAAAGCTATTAGATAGTCTTGAGCGTGTTTTTGAACGTCCGATGCCACAAGAAGATGGTTATGACGTTGTCGCTGGGGCAAAAGCTTTAATCGACGGCAAGCTTAAAGCCTTTATGGGTATGGGTGGTAACTTTGCAGTTGCAGCACCAAATACTAGTGCCATTCAACAAGCTCTAACGAACAACGCATTGAATGTTTTTGTCGGTACCAAACTTAATGGCACCATGCTATATCCTGGCACGAACAATATTATTCTGCCTTGTTTGAGCCGGATTGAAAGTTTAGTGACCGCTAAAGGCGAACAATTTGCCACTATTGAAGATTCCATGTGTCAGATTGTGGCGACCAAGGGCACTATAAAACCTGTTAGCGATACATTAAAGTCTGAAGCGCAGATTATCGCAGATATCGCGACACACGTATTGGGCTCTACAACCGATATAGACTGGCAAGCGATGAGTGAGGACTATGATGTCGTTCGCGATTATGTATCGCAGACTATCGATGGTTTTGAGGACTTTAATCAGCGTATTCGTGACAGCGAGCGTGGTTTTCATTTGTATCATCCAGCGCGTCATCGTGTATGGAATACGGATAGCGGTAAAGCTCAAATCGAAGTACCACAATATCCGATTACTTATGTTGCTGAGCAAATGGCCCAAAGGGCTGCAACGTCTGAGCAGAAAGCTAATCCTTCTCAAAGTGAGCAACAAAAGGTTTGGCAGTTTACCAGTGTGCGCAGTCATGATCAGTTTAATACGATGATCTTTGGCTATAACGACCGCTATCGTCAAACCAACCGCCGTGATGTGCTCTTTATGCATCCTGATGAGATCAGCCGCTTAGGCTGGCAAAAAGGCGATAGCGTTATAGTGACGCGTCAAGACAGTAGTAATCAAGCTCGTACTCTTGGTCCACTCATTTTAACTGAGATGGATATCGCGTCCAATGCAGTCGCTGCTTACTATCCTGAGTGTAATGATTTATTCGATTTAGATACTCATGCACCAGAGTCGCACATCCCAGCTTATAAATCATCAACTGTGATTTTGGAGCGCGTAGCTGTCGATAGCCGTGAGCCAAGTAAAGCTGATAATCGTGCGCAAAACAGTAGCGTAGATGGAATGGTAGCTTCGGCTTGATTTTTACTATACCCATTTCTAATCAGCGTAGTTGATTAAACCCTACCGACTACGCTGGTGCTGTTTTTTGGGCATTATTTTATAGGCCCTGTTTTATAGACGTATTGACTACTCATGACTATTTTATAATGTGTGATTGGTGGTAAATAACTTTTAGCATGTAATTAGGTAGCAAGTGATTAGGAACGATAGTAAAAACGAAGACTAAACTAGGTTAAAAGCAAATTTTATGATAACTGAACATACTAAAGTGTTAGTAGATGACCTATCTAAAACTGATACATCATCTGCTTCGGTATCTCATACAGTCTCCGATATAATTGATAAAGCTCAAGCACCTGTCTTAATTGATGCTTCACTACCCTCGTCAGTCACACCGCTTTCACGCACTCATTTGGCGCAAAAGCACTATTATCCATCAAATTATTATGACCATTACCATCCTTATATCGAAAATAAACCTGCAAGTTTGGCAGTAGAGGCTGCTGTTGCTATCGTCATTAATGGTGTGCATTATGCCGTATTGATGGCCAGTCCTTACCAGTTGGAGTATTTGGCTGTTGGGTTTTTGTTTAGTGAGGGCTTGATTCAGTATAGTCATGAATTGCTAGATTGGGAGGTGACTCAGCTTACCGATACAACCAACTATGAGAGCTTTATACAAGGCTCAATCGATAAAGATTCTGAAACAGAAATATTTGAACAAAGCTTAGCACAATTGCAAGATTATGATGTTTATATAGTAGAGCTAGTATTGAATCAGCGTTGTCATCAGCGTATTCAGGCACAAAAACGTCAGCTAGCGGGCCGTACTGGCTGCGGCATGTGCGGTATGACTGGTCTAACACAAGCATTACCTGACTTGAGTGCCTATCATCAAGAAAAGCAGTATGTAAAAGGTATCGTCCCACACCTCAGCTATCTGTTATCAATACGGCAACAAATAGATGCTATGCAACACACTCATCAATTGACAGGTGCAGTACATGCAGCGGCAACGATGCAAGGTGATGATTTGTATTTATTTGAAGATGTAGGACGTCATAATGCGCTTGATAAACTTATTGGCTGGCAACTGCGGAACAAAATGGAGGTTGAATGCGTCCTTATGACGTCTCGCTTATCCATTGAGCTGGTACAAAAATCTATCCGTAGCCGCATACCTTGGTTAATCGGTATGTCTGCCCCTACTAGTACAGCAGTTCGAGTCGCTGAACGTTATGGCTTGGGGTTGGCTGGATTTTTACGTGACAACAGGGTGACGTATTATTCTGGTATTTGAAGCATTCAGCGCGCATAGCTGCTGATAAAAAAAGAGAACAAGACACTAGATGCCTTGTTCTCTTTTTTATACTTCTTTTATTCGTACTTTCACATTTAGTTAGACTATTGGGTAAATTGTGAATATTTTGCACAAGAGGCAGGTTGCCAGTAAGTCTCTGTGGCATAAAACTCATCTTTACGTAGTATACCTTCATAACTATCGTCAAAGATGATTTTATAGCGACAGGTTTCTACGTTTTGATTGGCATCATAGAATTTGAGAATATAATCCCATTCGCGAGCGTTAAATCCTTCACTAAAGTGAGGTGTGCCAATTAACTGGTAGATTTGATCTTTAGTCGTACCTACTTGAATATTAGCAACATCCTCATGATTGACGATACTACCGCCTTTTTGCCACGCTTTGTTTGGATCTGGGAACACCAAGTCGTTGGCATCAACAGAGCCATGCTGAGCACCAGGGGTCAAATGCCATGTTGGCGTTATGTTTTTTTGGGTACAGCCAGTCACTGTGAATAGTAGAGCAGTAGTGGCTAATAAGCCGTAACGATATGCAGATTTTTTCATGATCCATTCCTTAATATATATTGTGTGTCATTTGACAACGATTATCTATTTATAAGAAGCTATCGATAAACAAACGCTGTCATGAGGTAAGGTGCTTGTACTAGAAATGGAAGCCTGCACCAATGGCACCGCCAGCATTCCCTTGTGTATCCGCTGTACCATTCACTTTGATTACCCAGCGACCGTTATCAGACACTTTAGACACACCAACGGCTACTGCGCTTTCGCCGTTATATGAGGCGATACCGCCGCCGACCATTGACTTACCTGGAATATACGCTTGCGGTAATGAAGACATCGCCATCGCAGCCGAGATACCAGCATTGGCATCGTCTTCGACTTCACCAATTCTATAACCTAGGGCGTTGACGCTATCGCCAAGCTTTTTATCAAGGGCATGTAGCTGACCACCGTTAACCGCATCAGTACTGTCCGCTGCAATGTTGCCAGCTTCAACACCAGTGATGACAGTGTTGGCAGCATTAAAGCCTTCAGTTGTCATGCTAGGACCGTCTTGAATAGTGACGCCATTATCATTAACCACTGTGTTGCCTGTAGTGACGCTATCGACTTCGATATTGCCATCTAGGCCAATTTGAATACTGCCATTAGCAGTACTGGTGGTAATGTTATTGCCGCCTTCAAACTGAATGCTGCCATTGTTACCGCCGACGCTCTGACTGATATTGTCACCGTTATCCGCGCCAAAGCTGATACCTGCGTCAAGACGGCCAGTATTGTCTGTGATCTGCTCGTTATTGGCTTGGATATCTTCGTTGGCCTGCGCGTTGCCTTGGTTAACAGCAGCGATGGCGTCACTAATGTTACCTTGACCAGTACCGCCAATATTATTAGCAGTAAGGTTGCCACCAGCATCATAGCTAGCATCGCCGCCGATAATGCCGGCGACGCCGCTACCCGCTACCAAGATTATCTAACTGACCTTTATTAACAGCGTCTGATGCTTGAACCCCATTGGCTACGTTAGTAATCGTGGTACCTCTAGCACCGCCACCTAACGTGATGCTGCCTTTATTGACCGAATCGTCTGGGTTTTTGTCATACTGAACCGCTGCATTATTGAGTGATGCATTGCTATCACCAAGTGCGTCACTGACTGCTTTTAACTGTGAGACGTTGACCGCATCAGAGTCTGCGGTACCAGCGGCAACACCAGTTACTTGACGATATACGCCATTAGCCGCATCGCCTACAGCAACTGCGCCTGTAGTGCTGGTTGTGGCAGCAATAGCGGCATTACTATTGGCGCCAAATCCTGCAATACCAGCACCTGTCGTAGCTGCAGAGCCAAGACCTAGTACTACTGAGCCATTTTGGTTTGCTGTAATGCCGTTACCGATTACGAAAGTATCATCACTGTTGATCGTATTGTTATTACCCACTGAGTAACTGTTATTACCATTGATCGTACTTGGATCACCAAAGGCACCAGAGTTGTCGCCATTGACGATGTTACCTGTACCGATACTGATGGACTGCGCGCCATTAGCTTGAGCGTTATCACCGATGGCAACAGAAGATGCGCCTGATACTTTTGAGCCTTTACCAATGACTACAGAGTCTTTAGCCGTCTCTGTTGCTTCGGTGTCGTGGCCTAGAGCAACCGTACTGTCAGCGCCTTCTTTAATAATGGCATTGACACCAATAGCTGTTGAATCAAAGCCGCCAGCACTTGAGTCGTTGGTCATACCAACGCTGCCTGCGCCATTATCTCTGGCATTAGTATGAGCAAATTTTACGCCTTCGGTATTCATTTTTTGCACGGTTTGACCGATGGTTAGGCGATCTGTGACTTCTTGGCCTGAAACGTCATAGGTTAAGAACAAAGAGTCTCTATTAGGATTATCTGGGTTAATAACGCCTTTATTGACGACTTGATCAGCGACGTTAACGACTATCTCATTACCATTGCCATCTACCACTTTGACCTTAGTAGCGCTATCTAACTGACCCTTGTTGACTGCATCAGACGCTGTAATACCATTGGCAACGTTCCTAAGTGTCGTACCACCACTAACGACGATATTATTACCGCTATCATTTTGCTCGATTACCGCTGGTGTGCCAGCAAAGCTGACTTGGTCATAGTTCACTGTATCATCGGTATTACGATCATACTGCACGCCGGCTGCGGTGATATTTCCAGTAATGGCATCTAATTGTGCTTTGTTTACTGCGTCTGTGGCATCGGTGCCTGCAGCCACGCCTGTGAGTGTACAGGCATCACCTGCTGAATTTGTAAAGTCAACACTGGTACCGCCCGTTTGAGCGCCAACGGTGATCGCGCCTGTGC
>NZ_LNUO01000015.1:0-10427 GCF_001462175.1 Psychrobacter sp. ENNN9_III | reverse complement strand
ATGACCAGCACAGTGGCTGGTTTTTTTGTGTAATGAAGACTACAACTGACGTCGTTACGCCTTCGCCATTTCTGCAAAGATTTCATCAGCGGCTTTAATTGAAGTCTCGATGTCTGCATCGCTATGCTTGATAGACATAAAGCCGGCTTCATAAGCAGAGGGCGCCAGATAAATACCGCGATCTAACATACCATGAAAGAAAGTATTAAACACATCCATATCACATTCTGTTACGTCATCAAAGTTCTGCGGTACAGTGGTCTCACTGTCTCTGACAAAGAACATGCCAAACATACCGCCCAATTTATTGGTGCGCAGATTGATACCATGCTTGTCAGCTGCCGCTTGAAAACCATCAACGAGCTTATCTACTTTCGCTGATAATTCATCATAGAAACCGTCTGCCGTTAAGTCTTCAAACATCGCGATACCAGCACGCATCGCCAGCGGATTACCTGATAACGTACCCGCTTGATAGACACCGCCAAGTGGGGCGATGCAAGACATAATCTCTTCTTTTCCGCCAAAGGCACCAACGGGTAAGCCTGCACCGATGATTTTACCAAAACAAGTTAAGTCAGGGTCGATACCGAAGTGCGCCTGTGCGCCACCAAGGCCAACGCGAAAGCCCGTCATGACTTCATCAAAAATCAATACTGCGCCATTAGCTGTACATTCTGCACGAAGCGTATCATGGAACTCTTGGCTTGGAATGACCATGTTCATGTTCCCAGCGATAGGCTCCAAGATAACGCAGGCAATCTCATCGCCCCATTTTTCAAAACAATCTTTAATCGCTTGCGGATTATTATAAGGAATCGTAATAGTATGCTTAGCAAAATCCGCTGGCACACCTTTTGACGTTGGCTCACCAATATCAAGCATGCCTGAGCCAGCTTTTACTAGCAGACTGTCTGAATGACCATGATAGCAACCTTCAAATTTAACGATTTTGTCACGTTGGGTATAACCACGCGCCAGACGAATCGCACTCATAGTCGCCTCAGTACCTGAGCTGGTCATACGAATCATTTCGACGCTTGGGACGATGTCACAAATTTTATCAGCAACCGTGGTTTCAAACGGCGTTGGTGTGCCAAAGCTTAAACCATCATCAGCGGCCTTTTTGACCGCATCGATCACTTTTGGATGCGCATGACCCAAGATCATTGGACCCCAAGAGCCGACATAGTCGATATAAGCATTGTCTTCGGTATCATAGATTTTGCTACCGTTAGCACGGTGCATAAAGATGGGTGTACCACCCACCCCTGCAAAGGCGCGAACTGGTGAGTTGACACCACCTGGGATATGTTTGCGTGCTTGCGCGAAAAGCTGTTCGTTTTTAGTACTCATGGTTATTCTCTGTTGTTTTATTAAAAGTAAATTTTTTCACTTAAACATCATTGAACTTGTTGGTTAAACTTATCGTCTCAAGCCTTTTTGACGACTGAAGATTTAAGCTTCATGGGGCCATAGCCATCAAGTTTACAGTCAATATCGTGGCCATTGCTCGCATCTGGCAACAAGCGAATGCTTTTTGCTTTGGTGCCTACTTTGATAACGGTGGATGAGCCTTTAACTTTCAAGTCTTTGATGACGGTTACGGCATCTCCATCTTGCAGCTCGTTGCCGACCGCATCGCGAATGACCGCGTCTTGGTCTTCAGCTTGCGCCGCATCCGTTTCAGCCGCCGTCCATTCATGAGCACACATCGGACATATCAGTAACGCACCATCTTCGTACGTGTATTCAGCATCACATTTTGGACAATTGGGTAAGCTCATCATTTCCTCGGCAGCCAGCAACATGTAGGTTTATTCTAGACTTAGCCTAGACCCCAGACTAGAGATAACATTGTACCGTAACTCGCTTGCTTTAACCAATTTGTACGGTTGAAAATTGGGCACTGCGCCCAATCTAAACCTTAACCATAGCGTTTCTTATGACAGTGCTTTTTATGGTACTCTTCAACCTCATTTAATTTTGTATTTGCTTGTCTAATAGGGGATAAAAGCGCCAATTTGCTTCTTTTGTTCCTTATATCTAAGACCCAGTTATTCATAAGTAAGCTCTTATTAGAAGGATAATAACAATGACTCAATCTACCGACGTCTCGACTTTGCCGCAGTTTTCTCAATTAACCCTCCAAGGCGAAGATGCTGAAAAATTCTTACAAGGACAATTGACTTGTGATGTGACTAAGCTTGGTCTTAGCTATCAACCAACTGCCCTTAGTAACTTAAAAGGGCGTATTGAATTTGGACTTTGGATTAAAAAACAAGACGAAAAACATTATGATGTGGTGATTAGCGCTGATTGTGTCGACGCTTTACAGGCACATTTAAAGAAATTTGGGGCGTTTTCAAAGTTTGAGACCAGTGCAGCAGCAGCCATTTATCCTTGCGTGCTCGCTGATGAGCCTACCTTTAGCCATAAGGATGAGCATAATACAGCAGAAGATACTCAAGCTTGGATGCAGCGAAGTATCGCCACTGGCAACTATTGGATAGTAGCAGCAACGCAGGGTGAGTTTCAGCCGCAAGAGCTGCGTCTGCATCAGCGCGGCGGTATGGACTACGATAAAGGCTGCTATTTGGGTCAAGAGGTCATTGCCCGCATTTACTTTAAAGCGGCACCCAAAGCATTTTTGCACTATGTTAGCGGGACAGGTGACGCGCCAGCAGCAGGGGATAAGCTTGATAAAATCCAAGTGGTCAACGCCATTGCTACCAATGATGGCTTTGAAGCATTAGTCGTTGCGCGTCCAGCACATCTTGATGATAGCGACCTTACCCTATTGGAGTTGCCAACAGCACTTCAAGCTGATGTCGCCCGACCAAAGTAGCATGGTCCAAACCGCAGCAAACTGCCAAACAAGCAGCTAAAACAGTCACTAAGAGACTTTACTCATGACACATATTGCGGTACTCGGAGCGGGCGTGGTGGGCGTGACTACCGCATGGTATCTTCGCCAAGCTGGCTATGATGTGACTGTCATTGAGCGTGAATCTGCAGCGGGAATGCAGACGTCGTTTGCTAATGGCGGGCAGATATCGGTCTCGCACGCGACGCCTTGGGCCAATCCTACTGCTCCAATGAAAGCGCTTAAATGGCTATTTAAAGAAGACGCGCCACTACTGTATCGTTTGCGAGCTGACAAGGCACAGCTTAAGTGGGCGATGCAGTTTTTGCAAGAGTGCCGTGCAGATAAAGCCGATGCCAATTTGGTGCAAATGGTACGTCTAGGATTGTATTCTAGAGATGCCTTGCAGCAGCTACGTGCTGACATTGGTATTGATTACGAGCAGCAAAAGCGCGGTATCATGCACTTTTATACCGACCAAGCTGAGTTTGACGCTGCTATTGCGCCAACAGAGCGTATGCAAGCACTAGGCTGTGAGCGTCATATCATTGATATTAATAATGCGGCCAGTCTGGAGCCAGCGCTTTATCCTATTGCCCATAAGCTCAAAGGCGCTACTTATACCAGTCGTGATGAATCGGGTAATGCCCATCTATTTACCCAGCGCTTAGCTGAGCGCTGCGCCAAGGCTGGCGTACAGTTTTTATATGACACCGAGGTATTGGCATTAAACGCTGATGCCCACTCTACTAATCCGCATATCCATAGCATTAATATCCGTCCCAAAGGCGAAAATGTGCAAACTTTTAGTGCAGACAGCCATGTACTAGCGCTTGGTAGCTACAGCGTTGTATTAATGAAGCCTCTCAATATTCATTTGCCTATCTTCCCGGCCAAAGGCTACTCGGCCACTTATCAAGTCAATCCCCGCGCCCCGCACCTAGCACCCTTTATCAGTCTCATTGATGATGAGTTTAAGCTGGTTACCTCACGCCTTGGCGATAAATTGCGCGTCGCGGGCACAGCAGAGTTTAACGGCTATAATTTAGACTTGAATACTATACGCTGCCAAGCCATCACGCGCCGTGTACAGCAGTTATTCCCGAAAGGCATCATTGCCAACTCTGTGCAATATTGGACAGGACTGCGACCGATGACCCCATCAAATGTACCCTTAATAGGACGCGCGCATAGGGCTCATGTCCGTCACGGTAGTCACAATACAAACGCTAGTTTTGATAATTTATGGCTCAATACGGGTCATGGTACGCTTGGCTGGACGCATGCTTGCGGTTCGGCAAAAGCGATTAGTCTGTTAATACAGGGCGAGACACCGCCAGTCGATTTTGACTTTGTGGGTGTGAACGCTCAATAGAGAACATTTACACCAGCCATACATATTTGCTTTTCGTATAGTTAATCTGCCATAAAATAAGCATAGTGCTACTGGTAAAAATTTTGCGTAGCCTCTGTCTGCATAGTCACATAAGCAAGGAAAAGTTGTACCAGTAGCACGTTATAGTTTTTGTACTTATTTTATGCAGCACTTCCTGATTTGATTTCGGAAGATTCGCTGTCAGCATCAACACTTGAATCGGTAGTGTCCAAATCAACCACTTCAGGCTCGATGGCTTCTAGCTGCACCGGTACGCCGTTGACTGCTGCATTACCACTTAACTGATCAATTAACGTATCATCCGTCAAGTCATTGACACTGACACCGGCATGCGCTTGAGCAATCTTCTGTTTCACGCCTTTACGGCCGTGACCCCAACCATGCGGGATACTCACCACGCTTGGCATCAGCTCATCCGTGACTTCTGCGATGGTATTCACACTGCCAACGCGCGAAGTAACTTTTACGTTTTGACCGTCCTCGATACCGTATTCTTTGGCCGTTTCTGGATGCAACATAAGCGTACAGCGTGGTTTACCTTTTACCAAGCGATAGCTGTTATGTAACCAAGAATTATTACTGCGTACATGGCGGCGACCTATCAATAATATTTGCTTATCATCATAGTTACGCATCATCTCTTGTACACGCTCTAAATCAGCTTGATAAAAATCAACATTAAGATGAATCTGCTTGTCTTTATGTTTCAAAGCTTCTGGCAACATCCTTTTGAGAGGCCCTAAATCAATGCCATGCGGATTTTTCTTTAACTTTTTTAGATTAAGACCCTTATAAGGCCCACGCTTTAAACCCTGATTGAGCACAAATTTCGGCCCCAACACTTTTACTAATAGACGCTCAACTCTGGTGACAAGTGGTGCTTTTTTATCTAAACGTTTTGCCAGCTCTAGATAGATTTTTTATCTAAACGTTTTGCCAGCTCTAGATAGATTTGCCAGTCAAATTTGGCACTTTTTTTCTTATGGAATAGGGCTTTTGAGTATTTAGCCACGTTATGGACGGCAAAGTTGTTAAAAGTGACATCATAATGGTCACGCTCTAGTGGTGATACGGGTGGCAAAATGATATCGGCATGACGACTGGTTTCTGTGACAAAATAATCGATCGCAACCATAAAATCCAAGCTGGCAAAAGCTTCATCTAACTTTTCACCATTGGGCGTGCTGAGTACAGGGTTGCCAGCGACAGTCATAAAGCCTTTTAACTGCCCTGCGCCCTCTACCAGCATCTCATCCGCCATCGCCACCACTGGATAATCGCCATTAAAATCAGGCAAATTACTCACGCGGCTATGGCGCTTACCAAGATAGCCTGGGCCTGAGTTATTGACCACATCGACTGCAGGATTGGGGAACATCAGGCCACCTACCTCATCTAAGCGACCTGTGACAATATTAATGACCATAATGAGATACTGACTTAATAAGCCAAACGCTTGTACCGATACGCCCATGCGTCCATAGCAGACGGAGCTTTCGGCTTCACAAAACGCTTTAACGAGACGTTTAATCTTATTTGCAGAAATGCCAGTAATATCAGCTACGGATTCGGCGCTATAGTCTTTAGCAAAGTCTGTAAGTCGCTCAATATCTGGCGCTAGGGCCACCGCTCTATTATTTTTAGCGCGCGCTTTGTCCGCATAACCTTGCAGATAGATTTCATTAAGCATGGCGAGCAAGAGTAAGACATCGGTTGCTGGACGAATAAAATGATGCTCGCTCGCAATATCTGCTGTTTCTGTGCGTCTTGGATCAATGACCACCACTTTGCCATCACGGGCTTTGATATCTTTTAGCTTTTGGCGCATGTTTGGCGCGGTCATAATACTGCCGTTAGACGCCAGCGGATTGCCGCCGATGATGAGCATATATTGGGTACGATTGACGTCAGGCACAGGGATGCGCAGCATATGCCCAAACAGATGCATACTGACAATATGGTGCGGCAGTTGGTCGATGGAAGTCGCAGAAAAACGACTACGCGTCTTTATACTACTAAGTAAATGCTTAATCGTTAGCATACCGCCCAAGTTATGGACGTTAGGATTGCCTAAATAAATACCAAGGGCGTTTTTACCATGTTTTTTCTGTACCGACTGAATACCGGCTGCCACTTTATCTAGAGCATCAGGCCAGCTAATCTCTTTCCAGCCGTTAGCGGTTCTTTCAACCGGATGACGCAGGCGATCACTGTCTTCATGCAAGTCTTGCAAGGCGGTCGCTTTTGGGCAAATATAACCTTTGGAGAATGGATCGTCCTTATCGCCTTTAATCGACAATACCTTGTCACCATCGTGCTTAATGACAATACCGCACATAGCTTCGCATAAATTGCAGGTTCTAAAGTGGGTTTGCTCATTCGTCTTGGTTTGTTCACTAGCCATGGTCGCGCTCCCTGTTATTTTGCAATATAGTTCTTACTATATAAATTCCGTTTTATGACTGTTATGACTTTAATATGTTTAATGATATGGGTAACTAGCTACCAAATAATTAGCAATTGATAAACTGGATAACTAACTCCCCAGTCCATGCCGCTCTTTTATAAAAAAACTGCTAAACAATGCATCAAAGTTCTTACTCAATATATCAATAGCCTGCTGCTGTGAATAACGCTGCTGCCGACAGCCTAGTATCAATTCATGGACTTGAGCAGCAGCGACATCGACACAGAGATTAACTTCAGATTCCTCAAAAGAGTAATCGGTTGACTGTAATCCTTGCATGAATATATTCGTCCACTCTGTTTGTGTCTCGCTAATCAGACTTGCCAAGCCTTTATCTTCTACTGTTGAACCATAGCGCAGACTGTCTTCAATTAAGCGTTGAAACAATTCGATATTCTGAAACGCGGCATCAAAAATCATAGTCAGACACTGCTGACAACGCTGGTGGAACTGCGCTTTTGTTAGGGTTGGATAGTCTTTGAGCATATTTACCCATGCCATGCGCATCGGTGATAGATAGTTGTTTTTTAACTGAACGCTCAGCTCATATTGTAGCGCCTCGACGCTAGCAAAATGATTGTAAAAACTGGGCTGGGCAATACCTGCGCCTTTTGCGATTTTATTCATACTTAAGCCGCCAGCACCTTCAATACGGTACAACTGCAGGGCACTTTTTAACAAGGCATGACGCGTCCTAGCTTTTGCCCAATCTCGCTTCGTCTCTGCCTTTGCCGCATTCACTGTATTGGATATGTCAGGTGAGTCCACTGCCATTCATCTTAGCTCCATAAAGCAACTATCATGTTTGTTATCTCAACTATAAGGTTATAGTCAACTAGACGATATGTCTATAATTAGTTTTCATAAAAATATGTTTACAGTCTTGTCCCCTTACTTAATTCTTATATTACTAATATTTGTTTGAAATCTACTGATTTGTTTTACATATCCCACTGAATAATAGCTTATTCATTACATAGATAAGTAACCCATAACAAAGATAAGCAGTTAACCATAATGAAGTAACACTCTAAACATTGCATATACAGACAAGGCAATTCTCAGCCCTTATATTAGATATCACCAGTCAGCATATTGGTGTTTATCAATAGCGACTGAGTGTTGAATGAAGACAGATGGAATAGTTGTCTCAAAACTTAATTCGATAATAACAGAAGGAATATAACAATGAATGAACATACTCTAAAAGGCGAATGGAACCAGATGAAAGGTGCGGTTAAGCAAAAATGGGCCGATCTCACTGATGATGATCTCACTCACATCGAAGGCAACCGCGACAAACTGGTCGGTCGTGTACAAGAACGTTATGGTCATAGTAAAGATAATGCCGAACGTGAGGTAGATGACTGGCGCCGCGAAAATAACTACTAAAGTAATTATTAATGTATTTTTAGAAAAATACATTAGATAATAATTAAAGTTATCTTATTTTAAACCATAAAAACCGCATGAATATCATGCGGTTTTTTGATTGTCAGTAATTTATCTATTAACTAACAAGCTTACTTAAAGCATTAGTTAGCAGGTCTTTATTTTTTGACCTTTTAAATAACTAAAGTTTCAGCTGAGCATACACTTTGGTATCATATAACTTTCTTAACCTCCAGACACGATAAAACCGCATAGCAATTAATTGTTATGCGGTTTTATTGTTAACCATCCATATTACTTATCACGACTGTCTGTTATACATCCTTGCATAATATTCAGTATATTGTGATACTAGGCATCCTGCCCTTTTTACTACGATTATCACAGCGTTTACTGCTGCTCTCAGCATAGGTTAGTATCCTTACTCCACTTATTGTTATCATCCTGATGCCAATAAGTGAATCATTATCCTTAATACGGTAAACTCAATCCTTGAGTCATACTCCCTAATGCCGTGTGACTATAGTGTCAAATTATTACCTTCATGTTAAGTCGCGTAAGCGTCATCTTCTGTAAGCATATGCTTACACGAATATTGTTTTTCTCTTCTATACCTTGATACTCCTACGCTTGCGTAAAATAAGATATTAATTATTTTCCAAACCAAGGATATTTTTTATTGTTTGCCTTTCTTCACATTGTTACTACCCTTTTCTTTGCGTTTACACTTTATTAACGTTACCGACATTTGTCATCAAGTTTTATAGACTACTATGCGTATGTAAGAAATTATTTCAAAGATTAAGTCAGCTCTAGTATATAGAACGTAAAACCTGTTTTATAACGCTTGTTTATGGCCGAAAAATTTAATGTCAATAATAAGTTAAGATAATTCAATAAAGACCTTTTTTATCTTTCAAGCCTTAGATCTTATGGAGTTGAGCTTAGTTACCCTAATTTAGATATCCTTAAAGGTAAAAAGACTGATCGATAATAATGACATTCATATGAAGCTTTTGGCATCGTGAAAATTTTGATGCCCAGGTCAAATAAACCAGCAAATGGTTTTGTTTGGCCTTTTTTTATATATCAATTTTTTAAAAATTAACAATCATCTTTATAACATTCATCTTCAAAAATCTAAAACCTTCATGACATCATACGCTGGGGTCTCATAAGGATGCGCCTCTTTTAGTGCTGCAATGACCTCATTAATGACGTCCTCATCAACCACCATTTCAACTCGCCACTCATCAACTTCTTCAAGTTTGTCATGCATACCGATATGCGGCGTACTACCTGCCAATGGCTTGAACTGTCCCGTTCCCTGTACTTGCCAACAGCACTGTTCATAATTACCAATAGTCCCAGCACCAGCATTAAATAGAGCAGTCTTCACCGACTCTAAAACATTATCTGGAATAAAAACTGTTAGCTTATACATTTATTAATCTCCAATTTTTGACTAAATACATAATACAAAGCACTAGCACCCCTTACTTTTTTGATAAAGAAGGATGATCCGTCCATACGTAGCGCAGTAGCCAGTCCTTTGCCTCACCAGCGTAATCGATTCCGATACGAGGACGTAATGATAATGGTGGCTGACAACCATCATCCTCAATCCAGACATTCGATGTAGGCCAGATAGCTTGGCCATACAAGCTACGGTTAATCTGCAAGCGTTTGGTTAACTTCCCCGGCCCAGCAAACTGCTTTGGATGCGTCAATTGCTTATCAGCGCTAAGCTGCTGCTCGTCTACTAACCGATCACTGTTATCTGTCAAAAATCCAGCTCGTATGAGTACCGATTCAGGTGTCTCTACAGGCCCACTGATAAGATTAAGCATATGATGTACGCCATAGGTCAGATAAACATAAAATACGCCGCCTTGTTCGTACATAATCTCGGTACGTGACGTACGAGTACCCGCATGCGAATGACAAGCAGGATCGTCTTCACCAATATAAGCCTCGGTTTCTGAGATGCGCATACGCAGCGTTTTTTCGTTGCCATCGCTATCAGTTAATCGTCTACATAGAACTTTACCGACCAAATCAGCAGCGACTACGCAGGTCGGACGAGTAAACCATGTTGGCTCTATAATCAAAGCGGACGATTCAAGAGTTATATCTGGGTTAAGTTTATTTGGCTGGGGCATCAATGGACCTTTTTTCTTATATTTAACGATATCCATAAATTAACATAAAAATAAAGATAGGTATTGAGGACAATTATTAACAGCACTTGCAGTAAAATTTTGTCTCTCCGTCTTCCAAATTTTACTTTTTTTTTTTTTTTTTTT
>NZ_LNUO01000149.1:0-7062 GCF_001462175.1 Psychrobacter sp. ENNN9_III | reverse complement strand
TCATTTTAAACCTTCTGCCGACTATTAGTTGGGTGGCGCTTTTTTTGGCTGGTATAGATTTTCCTTGCTGTGCCTACGCAGACAGAGACTGCACAAAATTTACCCCAGTAGCATTGTAATTGTTTTATAGGGACACGCTCCAGATTTTATGAGAATGATTGATAACCAATCAATACTATAATAACCGCTATCTGATTGCTAATCACGTTTCATAAGGCTATTAGCTACCCAAGCTGGACCAATTAATAAAAACTGTAAATCTTCAAAAAACGATGGTTTTTTGCCTTCGATTTTGTGACCGATAAACTGTCCAATCCAAGCAACGATGAAAACACCTGCCCAAACCTTAAAGCCCCATGGTAATAAAGTCATCACTGATAGACAAATAAGAATAAAAATTCCCATCGCCATAAATAACGGGGTAGATAAGCGCATATAAAACAATAATACTAAGGCGCTAAGTACCAATGTAAACCAGACCGATAGCGACATTCCCATTCCTAACAGACTAACGAAGATAGTAGGAACGCAAAGCCAATGGATCTTTTTATTGATTAAGTTTTGATGGCTGACGGAATACTCACTCAGCCATTGCTCAAGTGTACGCTTGGACATACCTGTACGATTGATACGCGACATACTAACCTCCTTGTTAGTGTTTAAGCTCTTTTAGTATTTAAGGCTAAGCTGAACCACTAGTTGTAGCACTATTTACGATTATCTACCATATTATCAGCTAGACCATACAGTCATAAGAGCTTATTTTAGCAGATTTATTTTCTATCAAATATTTTTGTTAACCTAGACTTCTAAGGAAGTTTGCTCACTACGATGCCACTCGTACAAGCCGATGAAGGCGTTAACTTGATAAACCATCGTTTGAATGGCAAAGATATAGTTGCCAGACATTAAGTTTACTATCAACCAGACAAAGTTGACGATAATCCAAAGCCACCAATTAAATGAATAGCGCAGAATCATAGCTGCTTGTGCTGTAATAGACAGCACGAAGGCTAAAACGTTAATCCAAAAGAAAGAAATTATCCCTAAGAACTTGCTGTTATCGTCTTCTACAACAGCATAGCCATAGCTGGCAAGAATATCATTGACCGTTGGGAATAGTGCTAAACCAACGGCAATAAACGTAGCAGTGATAAGCCAAACCCATTTACTGGCTGACTTAGGTACCATATCACCATCAAGATCAGTATGCTTGGACCAATAAAATAATCCATAAACATGGGTAAAAAAGTTAAATAAAGGTGCCAGCATTAAACCTACTGCACCAGACGTTGCTTGTACTACTACCTCGCCAGCGGTCGCCGCCATACCAAGGCCATTACCCATCACGTTTTTGCGGAAAGATAGTGATACTACACAGACCAAACCGACAAAAGAGACACCCAAATAAAATATATCAAGTGTCGTATGTTCTGTAGTGAGCCAAAAACCTATCGATAACGCGATAACGCCGCAAATGAACCAGATGACAATCCATTGCATGGCCCACTTTCCGGTAATGTTGTCCAATAGCTGAATGCGCATAACTTCTTTTCCTAAAAAATATTAGTATCAGCAGAATACTGACAAAAGCAATTTATTATAAATTTGGTATTTTTAAACACATTAATCATGGTTTTTGCCATAAATATATTGATCGATAATGATTAACGCTTGCTGATAGCGGGTGTCATAATCAGGTTCGTCGATCAAATGCGGCGCTATATTGTGACGTGCAAAAATATCGACGAGGCGCTGCTCAAAACGTCCACGCGCTTCAGGCGTACCCAAAGAGCGCATGCCATCATCAACCCATGGCGTGTTGTTATCCAGCATAATGGTATGGTCTAAGCGAAACTCATCAATACAGGCACTGACAAAGGGATGGGTACGTCCTTCATACTCTTCACAAAATGCTTGTGTGGTCACAAAATCTGTATCAACAATAGTGACAGGGGCAGTTGCCACAGCAGCAGCATCTCGGATGGCCTGCGCATGATCAAGCGCAATAGGTCCGTAATCACTATATTGTAGACCAATCTCACTGCCGCCTAAGTCCGTGCCGACATACAAGCGTCCCATCTCTAGTGCAAAACTTGCTCCATAATAGTTAGCAAGTTTATGAACTAAGGTTGTTTTTCCTGAGCTTTCACCGCCGACGATAGCGACCGTCTTTGTATAATCACCGCGCGCTTGTGGATGAATCGCTGACCAATGCGCTATTGGATCATGAGCGATAGCATAAGAGTCAAATTCAGGCTGAAGCGGGGTAGTCGCCACTTTGATCAGTAATTGCTCTTGAATGTCGCTCTGCGCCAATAGATGATTATCCGCGACGAATAAAACGGCCTCTACCGGCAAGTCTAGCGCCTCAATTACACGTTGTAGTTTGGCATTGCTAGCAGGTATATCGATTGTCATATCATCGAAGCTGTCATGTAGTGGTAGCTCAATCTCATGAGTGGTATGAATGTGAATAAATGGCAAATCTGCACAAGCCATCTGGAGCCAACGCGCTTTGTCTTGTAGCGTAATAGTAAAATCTGGGTGCGGTGACGGGTGAGCGGTAATGATGATGTGTAAGGATTTTGCTTGTCCTGCAGCATCCAAAATACTGCGCATCTGCCCTAGGTGTAGCGGTTCAAAGTGTCCAATCATCAAGCCATTATCATACATATTATTTCCTAAAAATTTTTTTAAAAGCGACTTATCAAATTTTTTATTGGGTATTTATCATGTGTTATGTGGCATAGAACTTTATTGAGCATAAACTATATAAACCTTTTTACTTTGATACAGGTACCTTATTGTAAACTACTGCTTGGTTTCTGTGAGTCTATTTAAATGTTTTAATACATCAAATTGTAGGATTATTCAGGGTTAACTGACTATCGTTTTAAATAAGGGTTATCAAAGCAAACTGCCAGTAGAATAAGAGAAAGAAAAGCGCAACAAACTTTATTATGAAACATTTTGAAATAATCTTTTAAAATCAGGTAGTTAGAAGTAGTTCGCGACAGATTAGAGCAAGTTTAAGTAGCATAAATTCACAAATCATACCTATACTACTAACAGATAATAGGCAAATTATTGCTATAATCATTTCAAGTTAAAAAGAATAAGAAACGTGTAAACAAAAATTATTAGAATATTTTTTAAAAGTCGAATTAATAACGATCTAAATTTCTAATAATTGTCCAGATTATAGTATTTTATAATAACAATGTTAATCAGAAATAAATGAAGAAGAGGTATAAGTTTTGGGTAAACTAGCAAAATTACATCGTTCACAAAACAGCCGTATGATTGCTGGTGTGATGGGCGGTATTGCAGAATATGTAGGCTGGTCGCCAACATGGGTACGCCTTCTATTTGTAATAATCTCCACTTTGAGCGCAGCAGTACCGGGTATTTTAATATATATCGTTTTATGGATTGTTATGCCTAAGGCTTCCAATCAGTCTTACCAGTAGTATAGTTTTAACAACAATATTAGCATTAAGTTTAATAACGCAAGATCAACAACTATAAAAAATATCAGCTGATACGAAGCAGCCCACAAAAAGCCTGACCATAACAGGATAGCAGCGATACAATTTTCCTCCTGCCCAGATGTTAACTCATCTGGGTATTTTTTTGTTGTATGGTTTTATATCATATAATGATTATGAAGCTTGTGATTGACTAGATATCCTCCTATTTTTTGACACAACTTACTAGTAAGATAAATTTAGTTGCTGTAAATATGGATAAAATATCCGTTTTTTAGTAAGGTGAGCAGGCAAATAGATATGTAGCAGGATGCGCTACACGAACGATGAGCATAAATGTTTATCAGGTTCGGTCTAACACTCCTAATTCCATAGTGATCTTCTTATGAATTCTCAACCGATGACTTTTCAAGACTTAATATTAACCTTACAGAATTATTGGGCTGACAAAGGCTGCGTGGTATTGCAGCCCTATGATATGGAAGTTGGCGCTGGTACCTTTCATACCGCGACTTTTTTGCGTTCGTTAGGTCCTGAGCGCTGGAACGCCGCTTATGTCCAGCCTTCACGCCGCCCTACCGATGGTCGTTACGGTGATAACCCCAACCGTTTGCAGCATTACTATCAGTTTCAGGTAGTGCTTAAGCCCAACCCACCCAATATACAAGAGTTGTATTTAGACTCATTAAGAGCCATTGGTATTGATCCATTGGTGCACGACGTGCGTTTCGTTGAGGACAATTGGGAGTCACCTACGCTCGGTGCATGGGGTCTTGGTTGGGAGATTTGGCTCAACGGTATGGAAGTGACGCAGTTCACTTATTTTCAGCAAGTTGGCGGCATTGAGTGCTTCCCAGTCACTGGCGAGATTACTTATGGTCTTGAGCGTTTAGCGATGTATGTACAAGGTGTCGATAGCGTCTATGACTTGGTTTGGGCAGATGGTGAATTTGGCCGTGTTACTTATGGCGATGTCTTTCATCAAAATGAAGTTGAGCAGTCTACCTATAACTTTGAGCACGCTGATGTACCGAAGATGGGCGAGTTTTTTGACTTTTATGAAGAGCAGGCAGATAAGCTGGTTGCAGAAGGTTTGCCACTACCAGCCTATGAGATGGTGTTAAAAGCCTCGCATGCTTTTAATTTGCTTGATGCGCGTGGTGCTATTTCAGTGACTGAACGTCAGCGTTTTATCCTACGTGTGCGTACCTTAGCGCGTAAAGTGGCTGTCAGTTATGTCGAAGCACGAGCCAAGCTTGGCTTCCCATTGGCAGATGACGACCATCGCCAAGCAGCTTTAGATAAGTATTTGCCAAAGGATGAAACGGCAACTGAAACTGAAGAGTTAAATAAAAACCAATCAAACGACAGTCATCAAACGACTAATAATAAATAGGAGCATCCCATGAGTACTATTTTATTTGAATTGGGGTGTGAAGAGCTGCCTCCAAAAAGCCTAAAACCGCTACGTGATGCCCTGCAAGCGAGTGTTACTGAACAATTAAATGAAGCAGGCATTAATTTTGATAGCATCAAAGCTTTTGCCGCACCGCGCCGTTTAGCAATAAAGATTGAGGGGATTGCAGATAAGCAACCTGACCGCACTGAGCAAAAGCGTGGCCCAGCGATTAAAGCCGCATTTGATGCCGATGGTAATCCGACGCGTGCCGCAATGGGATTTGCCAAGGGTTTGGGCATTAAAGCCAGCGAGCTTACGACCATTAACACCGATAAAGGTGATTATGTCGGCTATGAGCAGACCATTCATGGTCAAGCGACCACGGAGCTGCTACCTAATATATTTCAAACCGCGCTTGATAACCTACCGATTGCGAAGCGTATGCGTTCAGGTGCAAGCCGTGATGAATTCGTCCGTCCGGTACAATGGGCGGTATTGATGCAAGATGATGCTGTCATTGATGCGACAATTCAGGGGCATCAAACCAGCAGTCAAACCCGCGGTCATCGCTTCCATAGTCCTGATTATCATACCATTGCTCATGCCAATGATTATGAGCAGTTGTTAGACGGCTTGAAAGTTGTCGCTGATTTTGACAAACGTCAAATGCTCATCAAAAACCAAGTCAAAGCATTAGCAGATGAAGTCAATGCCGATGCCATCGTGCCACAAGACTTGCTTGATGAAGTGACGGCGTTGGTTGATTATCCTATTGCATTACGTGCAAGCTTTGAGCCGCGCTTTTTACAAGTGCCACAAGAGGCACTGATCTCCACCATGCAAGCAGATCAAAAGTATTTTTGCTTGACCGATAAGACAGGTAAGCTGCAACCGTACTTTATCTTTATTACCAACATCGAATCAAAAGACCCCAATCAAATCATTGAGGGTAATGAGAAAGTTGTGCGTCCGCGCCTGGCTGATGCTGAGTTTTTCTTTTTACAAGATCAAAAGCAGCCATTGTTTGCGCTGACTGAAAGCTTAAAAACACGTGTATTCCAAGATCAACTCGGTACAATTTGGGTGAAGTCTGAGCGTATTGCCAAGCTTGCCGCGTTTATTGCCGCACTTATGCAGCAACAAGGCGCGAAAATTGATATCGAGGAAACGGTACGTGCGGCGATGTTGGCAAAAGCGGATCTGGCAAGCTCACTGGTTGGTGAGTATCCTGAGTTGCAAGGTATCGCTGGGACTTATTATGCGCGCTTAAATGGCGAACCTGCTGCCGTTGCTGCAAGTTTGGAAGAGCAGTATCTGCCCAAATTTAGTGGTGACGTATTACCGCAGACGCCGATTGGTATTTGCTTAGCACTGGCCGATCGCTTGGATACGCTCGTTGGTATTTTTGCGATAGACCAAGTCCCAACAGGCTCAAAAGATCCGTTTAGCCTGCGCCGCTCTGCTATTGGTATTTTGCGTATTTTAATTGAAAAACAGCTACCGATTAATTTGGTGGCTTTGGTTGAGCAAGCGATTAAAGGCTACAGCACAAGCGATGGCAGCAAAATCGCTAAGATGGGCGATACCTTCACCCAAGTGATGGCGTTTTTAAATTCGCGTTATCGAGCGATGTATACTGAGCAGGGTGTCAGCGTCGATACTATTCAGGCGGTGCAAGCGATCAATCCGCATATGCCGCTGGATTTTGATCAGCGTATTCGCGCGGTACAAGCGTTTAGTGAGTTGCCTCAAGCCTCAATGTTGGCTGATTCAAACAAACGTGTTGCCAATATTTTAGCCAAGTCAGAAGTGACGGTCGCTGATAAAGTAGATGAAGGATTGCTAACTGAAGCTGCTGAGCAAGACTTGTATCAGGCGGTTCAGCAAGCGCAAACGGCTGTAAAACCATTGCTAGAACAGGCTAATTACACACAAGTATTGCAAACGTTGACCAGTTTAGATGAACCGTTGACACAGTTCTTTGATAATGTGATGGTTAATAGTGAAGATGCGGCATTGAAGAACAACCGCTTAGCATTGCTAAAGCAAGTACGAGCGCTATTCTTAACGGTTGCTGATATCAGTGAGTTGCAATTGTAACCCTGTTGTTTAAGCTCTCTTAAGTTGTTTTTGCAAAATAGAGGAACCCGGGGCAGGGGGGGGGGGGGGGGG
>NZ_LNUO01000148.1:0-28494 GCF_001462175.1 Psychrobacter sp. ENNN9_III | reverse complement strand
GACTGACTTATTATAGTCAGTTTTTTTATGATCTATTAGAAGATATTTTTAAAGGTGATCTTGCGCTTAATAATAATGAATTTGACAGTAAACAGACAGAGCAATGATTGTGCTTATAGCCTGATTTACAGTACACTTTATAACGTACCTATTGCTATAGTACACAAACTATTGATCTAAGGAGCATGACCGTGGCGGCTGCTATTATTATCATCATTCTTATTTGGGTCTCAATGTGGGGGTTTTATAAGTTCATGTACCCCCGAGCGCCCAAAAGCATGATGCCTAAAGAAGGCGATGTGACTACACCGCGCAATTGCGACTTTTGTGGGCACAGTTTAGCCGAATATCGCGGCGTTCTTGAAAGCTCGCCCAACTTAGCTACAGCTAGTGATAGCCATACTGTAGCCAATAAAGAGCTATTTTTTTGCAACTATGAGCATCAAGCAGACTTTCATTCCGGTAAGCGTTATCAGCCAGGAGGGTAGCCTGTCATTTATGGACTTACAAAATAGACTGTGCATCTTTCATTATTTTGCTGAGTAATGCCTCAGCTTGTTTAGACGCTTGTGCCGTCTCGTCATCTGTCTTTTTATGCGCGTGGATTTTTTCATAAAGGTTCAAGCAGCATAACACTAGTAAGTTCTCTTGACTCAAATTCGGTGCGTCTTTTTTGATGTTGAGCAAGAAGTCATTGATATAATATACCGCTGAGCGTAACTCTGCTTCTTCATCTGCTGGGCAATAAATCTGATAGGTTACCCCAGCGATGACGATGTCTACTTTTTTCATTTGTGGTTCAGATATCGCAGGTTTTTCGCTTGTATTAGAGACAGAGCTACTAGAAGCTGAATTGTTAGAAGTCAAGTTTGCATTGTCAGCACGGTTATTTGTTTCTTCATTTTGGTTCTGCTGAGGTTGCTGTTTGTCTTTTTGAGTGGCGTTGCTATTGTTATCAGTCATAAAGGATCCCACAAGTTAACGTCGTTAATATAGTATCATTAGCGCGGACATCATTAATACATGACGCACCGCAGTATCATTTAATTAAAGCATGTATGCAAAGTATACTTAGCCTTCCATTTGATCAATACGCGTCAACCGTTTTAGTACGACCTGCGTACGTTCGGCAGCGAGCTGGTTTTTTTCTTGTAAGTCATGGTTTTGTTTTTTGATATCGCTATTTTGTTGCTGAAGTTCCTTGTTGTGCTGTTGTAGCTCATTATTCTTACGCTGCAAATCATTTATCTGTTTATGCAATTGGTCCTGTTCTTCGCCAATCATATGATGTGCTTCAGCTAGGCTTTGATAGCGTTTATCAAGGTCGCCCAACTGTTTTTTGGCATTGTCATTTTCAGATTTAAAGCTATTTAGCTGCGTTTTGAGCGCTGCTAATTCTTTAGGGTCACTATTTGGCTTTTGTTTGAGGCTGCTAAGTTCGCTACTGACGAGCTGATACTGCTTTTTTATATCGAGTATCATTTTTTCTAAGTTTTTGAGTTGATCATACATAGTCAGTTTTTATCCTTAACAAGTGATGCGTGGAGGAATTTTCTTCGTTACGTTTAATAATGCCATAGGTGACCGCATAATATCTATATCAACAAAGTAATTGCACGTATTGTGCTCGTTTTTTTGCTTTTATTGGCTGTAATCTTATAAATAGTAAGAAATTACAGCTATATTAAATTAATAAGTACTAACTAATAAATAGGACAATTGTTATGAATGACAATATCTCAGGCTGGAATACTTGGTCAAATACCATTGAAGATTGGACTGATGTCAGTATTAGTGAGCTACACGGCTTAATGACTGGTTTGATGACGGCTTGCAACGCCCCAAATGAGCAAGAATGGGCGACTGTCCTTGCAGAGCTGAGTTTTGCACCATTGCCAGACGCTGCGCTAACTTTATTGGCAGAAGAGGGCGAAGATACGGTAGAAGAGGGCGAAGATACGGTATTTCAGCTAAAAGATAAAGATGATGCCTATGCATATATGCCATTAGTACCTGATGATGAACACAGTTTATACGAACGTGTCATTGCCTTGAAACAGTGGGCAAACGGTTTTATGACAGGTTTTGGGATTACTGATTGTGGTCTGACGGCTGAAGAAAATGAGATGCTCTCAGATTTGGCTAAAATTGGGGCTATACGTCTAGAAGAAGATGAAGAGTATGAGGGTGGTGAAGAGTCCTACCTTTATATTTATGAGTTTGCGCGTATGATACCTGTAAGCTTTGCCACTCGTAAACGCAAACCTGTTAAAGAGTTGGCATTGATCTCGGGCTTAGCTATAGATGCTAAAACGACAAAAGAGCTGCAAGCAGAAGGTAAACTGCCAAAGCCTATGCCGCCTGTGCTCAATGTCATGAACCAAAACAATCCGTCGTAAGTGATTCGCTATAATGTTAAGTGGCATAGGAATGGTGATTTGCCGTAAGATAATAAAGGGAGACTATAATGATAACGGACAGTGACATGCAACATTTGCACCGCTGCATTGAGCTTGCTGCTGAAGCGGTAGAGGCGGGCGATGAGCCATTTGGTAGTGTATTGGTCGATGACGAGGGACGTGTGTTGCATGAAGATCGTAACCGTGCCAATACAGTCGATGCGACCTATCATCCTGAGATTGCCGTTGCAAAATGGGCGGCCCAAAACATGAACCCTGATGCGCGTGCGAAAGCGGTAGTCTATACCTCAGGTGAGCACTGCACCATGTGCTCAGCGGCTCATGCTTGGGCAGGATTGGGGCGTATTGTTTACGTTAGCTCATCGAAACAATTGAGCGAATGGATGGATGAGATGGGTGTCGAATCCTCCTCTCCTATCAATACCTTATCGATTCAGGAAGTGGCTCCGAACATACCAGTAGATGGCCCAGTTGCCGGTTTGGATGACAAAGTAAAAGCGTTACAACGACGCGCGCTCCAAAAAGGCTAATGCTTGTTTATTTTATATCGTAATAAGGATGTTTTATGACTATAAAGAATAGTAGCGACGATGACGACCAAACCTTGTCTCATGTGACGTATCCTGCGCAAAGCATCGATTGGCTAGCGCGTCTGATAGGTTTTGATACGGTCAGTCGCCATTCCAATTTAGCGTTGATCGACGATGTACAAGCTTATTGTGAGCAATTAGGCTTAACGGTGGATTTGACCTTTAATGAGGCTAGGAATAAAGCCAATTTATTTGTCACTGTGCCAGCAGGAGCCAATGCTGATGAAGTGAACCACGGCCTTGTATTGTCTGGTCATACTGATGTAGTGCCAGTTGATGGTCAAGACTGGGCATCAGAGCCATTCACCGCGGCCATTCGTGGTGATAAGCTATACGGGCGCGGCGCTTGTGATATGAAGGGCTTTATTGCTTGTGCGTTGACCTTATTGCCACAGGCAGCAAAACTGTCTAAAAGTGGCCAGTTGCATCGTCCGCTACATTTAGCCCTGTCATTTGATGAAGAGGTTGGCTGCTTGGGCGCTCCCTTGATGCTGGCAGATTTACAGGCACGTGGTATCACACCGGATTATTGTATCGTTGGTGAGCCGACCAATATGACGATGGTTGTGGCACATAAAGGTATTGCTGTTTATCGCTGCCGCGTCCATGGCAAGTCTGCGCATTCATCATTGACCAAACAGGGCGTCAATGCCATCAGCTATGCCAGTCGTCTAATCGATTATGTTGATACCTTAGCGGAACAAATCAGTCATCGCAACGATAATGATGCACTGTTTGATGTGCCTTATTCGACGCTCTCTGTGGGTACAATACAGGGCGGTACAGCGACCAACATAGTCCCAAATTTGTGTGAATTCACCTTTGATTATCGTAATCTGCCGCATATGACACAAGACGAGATTCTCGCACCGATTCAAGCGAAAGCTGCGGAGCTCAGTGCACAAATGCAAGCACGCGCTGCCGATACTGGTATTGAGCTGCGGCAAATGGAGGCCGTACCAGCCATGACCGACAATGATAGCGCTGAGCTACAGGCGTTGATAGCTGCACTCACCGAAGACGACCAGCGTCATAAAGTCGCTTATGCAACTGAAGGCGGGCAATTTACCAATGCTGGTATTCCAACGATTATTTGTGGCCCTGGCAGTATTGAGCAAGCGCATAAAGCTGATGAGTATGTTGAGCTTGGTGAGATTGCGCGCTGTGATGAGTTTTTACAAAAATTGCTTAAGAGCTGTGCGGCTAATTAAGGCAGTAAGCAGTTCTTTTTTGTTATGAAGTAGCATAAAATATACCGTCTTTATGGCGGTATTTATTTTTTGCGTCTTTTGCGTTTATGCCATTTATTTTAAATAAAAGAGTAGGGGTTGGTTGATGTCTTGGCATCTGTTTGCGGTATTTTTTGCAAGTACGTTTTTTATTTCAGCGACCCCTGGTCCCAATATGTTATTAGCGTTCCAGTATGGGATGAACTATGGGTTCAAGCGGACAATTTGGACGCTGGCGGGGTTAAGCCTTGGTTTGTTTATACTGCTATTATCGACATTGCTTGGATTGGATGTCATCAGTCGCCAGTCTCCTTGGTTGCTTACGGTTATTAAAGCAGTCGGCGCAGCATATCTTATCTATTTGGGTATCAGCTCGTGGCGCGATGCTGGTGAGGGTAGCTTGATGAGCGATGCTCGTGAGATAAGTGAGGAGGTGGCAGCTGACTATCCCACTACTATGCAACCTACGCCTGATATGCCCAGACCACGCTCGCTATCTAGTGCAGCAGTTAAGATATCTCCGAGCAACACAACCTTGTTTCGTACTGGTATTTGGGTATCACTGTCTAACCCAAAAGCCATCTTGTTCTTTGCTGCGCTCTTTCCTAAGTTCATTAATTTTAGTGCGCCACTGTGGCCACAATATGTGGTATTAACTATAGGATTATTTTTGAGTGAGACAATCTGGCAGATCGTTTATACCCTAGGCGGTACAAAGCTTGCAAGCTGGCTCGATGTTGGAAATCGCTTGGTATGGCTCAATCGTGGTTGCGGAGTGATTTTTATACTAATTGCAGCGGCGCTATTGGCTGAAGTGTTGAACAGCTTTATGGCTTAAAATAAGCCGTTTGTTATTTAGAAACTTATCATTGCGTCATAAAAAAGTCGCTTACTAGCGAATAGTAAGCGACTTTTCTCGTTTGTATTTAGACTAAATAAATTTAGGCTAAAACAGCCTCAAGCTCACCTTTGACCATATGCGGACTCACAAAATCAGTAATGCGAACGCTAACAATCTTACCAAGTAGCTGATCTATTTGTTCCATATCGTAAGGGAACATAACAGTACGTGTATTGTCTGCCGTGCCGATTAGGCAATCTGGATGACGATCTGCCACTTGTTCAACCAACACGCGAGTCGTCGTGCCGACCATTTCATGAGTTTTGGCAAGCGTTGAGTCTATAATGACTTGCTGAAATTCAGCCAAGCGCTCTTTTTTGGTTGTAAAGCTCACATCATCAGGCAACTCTGCCGCTGGCGTACCTGGACGCTTAGAATAGATAAAGCTATAAGAGTGATCGAAGTTTAACTCCTTTGCCAAGTTTAATGTATCTTGGAAGTCTTGATCGGTCTCACCAGGGAAGCCAATGATAAAGTCGCTCGACAAATAGATATCAGGACGAATGGCCTTGAGTTTATTGATCTGATTGATATAAACATCGATCGTATGGTTACGCTTCATCGCTGCGAGGATATTATTTGAGCCACTTTGCACAGGCAAGTGTAGGTGCGATACTAGCTCTGGTAATTGCGCATAAGCATCAATGATATCATCAGTGAACTCTAGCGGGTGGCTGGTGGTATAGCGAATACGCTCGACACCATCGACGTGCGATACATAATGCAGCAGCTCTGCGAAACGGCAAATACTGCCATCGTCTTTTTCACCGCGATAACCATTGACGTTTTGACCGAGTAGGTTGATCTCACGAATACCTTGCGCCGCCAAACTGTCAATCTCAGCCAATACATCGTCTAATGGCCGTGACAACTCTTCGCCGCGTGTATAGGGTACGACGCAAAATGAGCAATACTTTGAGCAGCCCTCCATAATAGAAACAAAGGCCTTATAACCCTCTACCTTGGGCTCAGGCAAAAAGTCAAACTTTTCAATGCTAGGAAAAGAGATGTCAATGGTGCCAATACGATTTTTGGGAGCGATATTGCGTTGCTCGCTTGATTGATCATATAGTTCTGGCAGACGGTGCAGGGTCTGCGGACCAAATATCATATCAACGTAAGGGGCGCGTTTTTGGATGTTGTCCCCTTCTTGCGAGGCCACGCAGCCACCGACTCCGATAACCAAGTCTGGACGTTTCTCTTTCAATTTACGCCAGCGACCCAATTCTGAAAACACTTTTTCTTGAGCTTTTTCGCGGATTGAGCAGGTATTCATTAAAAGCACATCAGCTTCATCAATGTCCTGCGTCACTACCATGCCGTGCGAGTCGCCCAGCACATCAAGCATTTTATCAGAGTCATAAACGTTCATCTGACAGCCTTGAGTCGTGATAAATACTTTCTTAGTAGCAGACGAAGCAGTTTCTGGATTTGTCTCTACGAGTGCATTGATAGCAGGCGCAGTGACATCAGTTTTAGCACTAGCGTCAATGATGCGGGGGTCGAATACAGAAACACTCATAAGTTAAAATCCACAATTATCAAAAATTATCAAAACATAGCGGTGATAGGCCATGAATGCGTGGCGTATTTTATCATAACCATCTACTAATGTGAAAAGTAACCGTATAGTATTGGCCATAATTGTCATAAATTATTTATAATACTATCAATTGCTTATCAGAAGTTTTATAGGCATTTAACATATATTATAAGGTTGGCGTCATATCATCTCTGTGTTACGCGCCACTCTCTTATTTATTAATGAATAGTAATGGCGCTGGTTGAAGGTCAGATGAATGTAGTATGATGAATACTATGCTATAAACACAGTACATTGTTCTGGTCTTGATTCAATTTGATAAATAATAGGTCTATTGTTATATGAATCAAAAGATAGTCAGTGTTAACATAGATAGCATTTTTAATTTCGAAATTGAGTTTATAAAGTTAGCAAAAAGATTAGTGCAGATAAAAGAGCCAAAGCTACATAGATAGTCTTGGCAGTAAATGATGATTAAAACACAAAGAGAGCAAGTATGAGAAAGCAGTCAGCTGCCAATCACATTCAAAATAACAGCCAAGCTAGCGATTTTGTCATGTCTAAACCGAAACGCCATATAACTGTTATGGGCGTGCAAGCCCGATCACTACGTATTGGTGCGCTAAGCTTAGTCACTGCCATGAGTGCTGCTGGGTTGTCACAGGTTGCCTGCGCCCAGCCCACAACAACTTATGGTAATAGCTACCAGCAAGACAATAGTGTGGACTATTTTACGTTGGCTGCACAAGCGGCAGACCACGGAGATATCAATGCTTTGTTTAATTACGAGCAGTTGATGAGTGGTGGATTGTTTGCCATGTATCCGACCTATTGGCGCATGAATTTGGACTTGGAGGCGCAAAGCTCTGCTGCGGTATCGCAGTTCGTTCGTCAGTATCCTAATACGGTAATGGCTGAAAAATTGGTCGCTGATTTTGCCGAAACAAAAGCTGCTTCAGGCGACTACGCTTCGGTACGTCAAGTTGCTAATTTAGTGACAAATGGCGATCGTAGTGAGCGCTGTGCCGTTGCTCTTGGTTTTAATAGTGGCGGTGATACGATGCGCGCGCTGGCAGAAAAGTCAGATGTTTGGTTGAACACGCTTAAGCAGCCTGCACTGTGTGATCAGCTTGCCACTGAGCTTAACAATAATACACTTATTAGTAATCAAGACCGTGCCGCCCGTCTCAAACGCATGTTACGTAAAGGTAAGACAGGCGATATCATGGCGTTATCATCACGTCTTGGTACGCCGATTCCTTATTCTACATTAAGTGAGATTCAGCTTAATCCAAGTGCTTATTTTGGTCGCTTTGGCATGCAGCCAAACAACCAAACCAATCAGTATTTATATCTATATGCCATAGGACGACTCGCTGAAAAGTCATACCGTGAAGCTGCTCTGCAGTTAGATTTTGATATAAAACAAGACAATCAGCGTTCAGCCAAGTTATTGAATGATGATACACGGCGCTACGCTTATCGTATTTTAGGGGTAGAGCGTATGAACCATACCACTGATGATGGTTTTGGCGCTGAGGCGATCGACTGGTTTCGCAACAGCTTAGACGATGACTTTAACTTTGAAGAAGCTGAAGATTATGCTAAAGCAGCTATTCGTTTTAGTCGTTGGGATGATGTGATCGAATCTATTTCGCAGATGGATGCTGAAACTCAAAAACTCAATCAGTGGCAGTATTGGCTAGCACGCGCATACGAACAATCAAATGACAGCAGCAAGCGTAATACGGCTAAGAAAATGTATCAACACTTGGCCAAAAGTAATGATTATTATGGTTTGATGGCTAAAGATAAAGTTGGACAGCGCTTCGATACTAGTAGTCTAGGTGGTGGCAACTTGCCGAACGTAAGTACTGCTGATAAGGCTCGTGTTCTACAAGACCAGCATTTTGCACGCGCTTTCGCTTTATATAATGCTGATGCTAGCCGTGCCTACGCCAACCGCGAATGGAACTGGGCGGTAAAGCAGGCACGTGATAATCGTGATGATGGCTTAATTATTGCAGCGGCTCGTCAAGCCCATGATATGGGCTGGCTTGATCGAGCTATCTATGCAGCCGATAATACTGAGAGAGTAAACAGCTTGGCGCTATCGCATCCAATGCCACATCAAGATGCAGTAGTACGTTATAGTCAATCAGCCGGTATTGATCCGGCGTGGGCTTATGGCATTATGCGTCAAGAGAGTCGCTTTGTAACGTCAGCACGTTCTAACGTTGGTGCTAGTGGCCTTATGCAAATTATGCCAGACACAGCAAAATATATCGCACGTAATCTAGGTGAGTCGTATAGTGCCAGCCGCGCCAATAGTGGAGACACTAATATCCGCTATGGTACATGGTATATGAGTGATATCTTAGGTAAGCTGAACTATCAGCCTGTACTGGCAACGGCAGGTTACAACGCTGGCCCTAACAATGCCAAACGCTGGCAACCTACTTATGGGCCACTTGCCGCAGATCAGTATGTCGAATCGATAGCCTATCCTGAGACCCGCAATTATGTAAAACACGTAATGGAGAACGCGACTGTTTATAGTAGCTTGCTAGGTCGTACTAAGCCAATTAGTGAGCGTATGGGTACCGTTCCAGCAGCATTTTAGATTTGACAGTTATCCAACATTTTTTATATTAGTAGTGTGAGATTAGATTTTGTATAGGGTAGTAAAGACAACGTAAATATACTTTACTACCTTGATTATAGTCGTCATTCTTTACAAAGTTTTACTAAACGGTTTATTCAGAACCGTTGCTTAAATTATTAGCATTTTACGTTCAGAACTTAGCTGCATTTTACTGTATGATGTTGCCTAAATGCTGCTGTTCATGTTTAATAACTATTGAGTATTTTTATATATATGATAAATAATGACCCCAATCGGCCTGCGCATACATCCACCAGATTTCAGTTATCTGCTCAAAAGTGTGCGCGCCAGTTTGTGCGGGTATTTGTTTCAATAGCTAAATTACGGCGAAGTCATATAAAAAGGGATGGGGTACAAAAGTATTGGTTGGACAAGTATGAGAACCACAGCTTTAATAACAGATATTATTCAACCTTAAATATTATAGGTCTAATATTACTACAAGGCTTATTTTTACTACCGGCACAGGCAGCAAATGCGGTTCAATCTGGCCAAAGGGTATTAATGATTGAGATGACGCCAGCGCTGTGCAACCTACAACCTTCACGGGCCCGTATGCGCCAATGTTTAGAAGGTTACTCTTTGACAGTATCTGGGTTAGATATGGGCTACGGTGAGCGCTGTGGACGCGGTAGTGAGCCGCGTTTAACGCCATTGCAGCTAAAAGTCGTTAACCGTATCATGCCAGACACAACTGTACGTAGCCAAGCATGGCAACATCATGGTGCTTGTAGTCCGCTTAGCGCCAGCAGCTATTTCCGTCAAATTACCAATTATGCAGGCGCTTTAAAGCTACCCAGCGAATTGAATACAGGTAATAGTTATACGGTTTCAAAGTCTCGTTTTATCGGACAAATGCTACGCCTAAATAATGGTATGTCCGCTACTGGTATTGACTTAATTTGTCAGGCAGGTAGACGTCGTCAATCTATACTAACTGATATACACGTCTGTTATGACGGTGGCCAGTTTGGTAAATGTAACGAAGTAATAAATAGTTGCGGCAGTAACTTTATTATTTCAGGTGGTAAGTAGCCACTACTAAATCGTACTAATGATAAGTACAAAGCTCATAAAGTATAGCGATAAAAAACCAATCAAAGCAGTTTTCAACTTTTACAGTTCTTTTTGCTGACAAACTTTTGTATGTATAAAATGTAACAATATAGACATCAGTAAGCACCCCGTTGTCCCTAGACGGTTTACTAAATGAAGTGCTACACTAGCTTTCGGTTTGTGACCGCTACCATTGAGCAAGTCTATACCTCATTGAGCAAGTCCATATCTATCATGCCTGTCTGTATAATGATGACATTATCTAATAATTAATTAGGGAGTATTCTATGAAACAGCCTTTACGTGTTGCCGTGACTGGTGCCGCTGGTAATATCAGCTACGCGATGCTATTTCGTATTGCATCTGGTGAGATGCTAGGTAAAGATCAGCCAGTTATTTTGCAATTGCTTGAAATCACACCAGCGCTTGATGCTCTAAAAGGTGTGGTCATGGAATTAGAAGACTGTGCATTCCCATTATTGGCAGGTATCGTCCAAACTGATGATGCAAATGTTGCCTTCAAAGATATCGATTACGCACTACTAGTAGGTGCACGTCCTCGTGGTCCAGGTATGGAGCGTAAAGATTTATTAGAAGCCAACGCTGCTATCTTTTCAGCACAAGGTAAAGCATTGAACGAAGTGGCCAGCCGCGATGTAAAAGTATTGGTCGTCGGTAATCCTGCCAACACTAACGCGCTAATCGCTCAGCGCAATGCACCAGATCTTGATCCACGTAACTTTACTGCCATGACTCGTCTAGATCACAACCGTGCAATGGCACAGTTGGCCCAAAAGACTGACAGCACAGTCAATGACATTAAAAACATGACTATCTGGGGCAACCATTCATCAACCCAGTATCCAGATCTGACTGCTTGTACGGTCAACGGTAAGCCCGCGCTAGATTTAGTAGATCGCGACTGGTACGAAAACACTTATATCCCAGAAGTACAACAGCGCGGTGCAGCAATTATTAAAGCTCGCGGTGCGTCATCTGCTGCGTCTGCAGCCAATGCAGCTATCGCTCATATGCGTACGTGGGCCCTCGGTACTGATGAGAATGATTGGGTATCAATGGGTGTTTACTCAAACGGCGAGTACGGTATTGCTGAAGGTTTGATTTACTCTTTCCCTTGCACTTGTAGCAATGGTGATTGGTCTATCGTAGACGGCGTTGATGTATCATCAGAATTCTCAAAAGAGAAGATGGCAGCGACTGAGCAAGAGCTAAGCGAAGAGCGTGATGCAGTAGCACACCTACTACCATAAGTTGTCAATTGGCTGACGTTATTATGTAGTGTAATTTAAAAGCCCTCTTATACAGAGGGCTTTTTTATGCCTTAAGCATGTATTAATACAATTGATAACGTTAGATAAACGTTGATTAACAGCGAATAAAAAAAAGCTTGCTACAATAAATGCGTTCGATGAAATAATAAGTACAATCAAACTTGCATCATTTAAGGAGTGACGGTATGTTGGGTGAACCTGAATATAGTATGAATGAATTATTTGCTCAGTTAGGGCTGGATAGCTCTGATGAAGCGATTGATCAGTTTATTGAAAAAAACAAATTAGCAAAAGACGAAGAGCTAATCGATGCTCATATTTGGAATGACAATCAGCGAGCTTTTTTAAAAGAAGAATGGTTCAAAGATGCAGCTTGGGTTGAGACTATTGACGAATTAAACGTACGCTTGCATCCGGATGCTTAGAAAAACAACAGATTGATTAAAATAAAAACCCACAGCCTTCCAGGTTGTGGTTTTTACTTATAGACAAAAGACACACTTCAACTTATTTGTTGATGTTCTCGCCATTCAAGTAAGTCTCTAACATCTTGATGAATACCTACTTTGAGTGCTTCTAAACCCTCGTAACGTCGTTCGCCATGCAAAAAGTGCAAAAAGCGTACTTGTAAGGTCAGACCATATAAATCACCTTGAAACTCTGGAAAATGTACTTCTAAGCGCCAGTTATGAGCTTTATCAACAGACGGTCGGATGCCAATATTTGCAGTCCCAAACAGGCTATGCGGACGTAGGCCTACCACACCTGCTTTTTCACCAGTAGCCAGCTCTGTCAAGCCGTGGGGTATTACTTCTCCCGTATCATCGAGGCTGACCACATCAACAGCAAAAATCCCATGAAGAGCAGGCTTTAAACGATCCAAATCTATATTAGCGGTAGGAAAGTCCATCGTTCGACCGATTTTATCTCCATTAACGACCAATCCTGTCATAGTATAGTCGCGACCAAGTAAAATATTGGCTGACTCAATATCACCTGCCAACAGCAAATCGCGAACGCGAGTGGAGCTGATGCGTACCGCTGCACTGCTATCATCTGTGACAGTGTGTAGATTGGTCACATCTAAGCCATAATCTCGTAAAAACTGACTGTCACCTGTACGATCATGACCAAATTTAAAGTCATCACCCAATACCAATGCTTTGACGTTTAGACGCAGCGCTAACAGATCAGCGAACGCTTGCGCTGATAGCGAACGAAACTCATCATCAAAGCTTGCTACGATTAAAGTCTCGACGCCGTTTTCTGCTAGCAAGGCTTGCTTTTCTGCTAAATTGGTCAAGCGTGCAGGAGCCGTGGCTGGTGCAAAAAACTCACGCGGTTGGGGTTCAAATATCATGACGGCAGAGTGAAGGTTTTGCATGTTAGCGATGTCACGCACTTGCGCTAGCATGGCTTGATGACCTAAATGTACACCATCGAAGTTGCCAATAGTGAGCACACAAGGTGCCAAATCTACAGGGCTGGTATTTGTAGGCAAAGTGCTTGGCGAGGCAATCAGTTGCTCAAGAAAATAGGTGTTCATAAATTTCAGCTATGATAGATAAGACCAAATAAAAAACAAAAAACACATCTGTACAAAAAATCAGAGTGTCTAAAACAAGCCATTATAAAGTAAAATAGCCACACTAACATCTATAGTCTGCGGATAATACAAGTATAGTCAATCTACTATAAAAGCCTTACATCGCCTTATTATTAATTGTGTCATTCGCTAGGGAGACTCTATGACTAACATCGCTTTGAACGCTATACCGCCTAACTTATTAATACACAATCTTGATGATCAGTTTATTGTGCATCTTGCCAACAAAGAGGATCTACCAGAGGTTTTAGTAATTTATAATCAAAGCATCGCCGGCAAACAAGCCACGGCAAATCTGACACCAGTGACTTGTGAAGAGCGGGCGAGTTGGTTTAATGAACATCTAGACAGCCCAACACGTCCCATTTATGTGGTTAGAGCAGCGGCTAGTTCGACAGCTAACGTTAATGAGATTGGCGCTCAAACCAAATCGCCAATCGTAGCATGGGGCAGCTTTAGTGACTTATATGCTCGTACGGCTTACCATATTAGCACTGAGATCAGTATCTACCTGCATCATGATTATCATGGAAAAGGTTTGGGCAGCTTACTAACTCGTTGGATGCTGGCGCAAGCGCCAAATCTTGGTATTCAAAATATTGTGGCGCTTATCTTTGCCCATAATAAACCAAGCTTAGGATTATTCAGTAAGCTTGGTTTTGAGCAATGGGGCTATATGCCAAAAGTATGTGATATGCAAGGGTTTATCGCTGATGTCGTGATGCTTGGTAAAGCAGTAGCAGCGAATGAAACAAATAGCGATAAAACGTAGACAAAAGACCACTGTCCAAAAAAGTTGTTGTTAAACCAAAGTACTTAAAGGTATTAACCTAAAATCTTCCATTGACCCTTTATTTTTTGTAGCTCATATGTCAATGGCGCAGGCTCACTTTGGTCTTTTAGCATCAGCTCGCCTATGATAGTGGCACGCGTTTTGTCATCATTATATTTGGTATCAGTAATAGTAACGCCATCGACAGTTTGCTGAAAAGCAGACTGCGTATTGGCCAGCTCTTCTTCAAAATTTGCCATATCTACTTTGTAATAAGAAGCAGCTTGCTTTATATCACCCTCATACAAACTGTCTAAGGCTTGCTTCACAGCATCTTCTGGCGTACCAACTTCGGTTGGATTGGTGACTAAGCTTTTTTGCTTGGCAGAGGCGGTGACAGGATTGACATTGTCACTATCAATAGCAGTTTCCTCTTTAGCGCTACTTGCTATCTGCTCACTTTCAATAGCATTATCAGCATTAGTTAATTCTACGTCTTCCGCAGATGTGTCAACAACAGCTGCGGCATCTTCAGTATTATTAGCAGCTGTCTTTGTTTCTGCATTATCATTATTACTGCAACCACTTAAAAGCAATCCAGTGCTGAGTATGCCAATAGTTAGTATGGTTGGCAAGCGTAACAGTGTAGGTCGTGAAAATTGTAACGTTGAATTTTTAGTTTTCATAATAGTCCTCAATATCCATTTATTCATTAAAGAGCAATTATGGCAACTATCAGCATCCTTCACTGTCAATTCTCATAATAAGCTTGTTTTGGTTTCGTAAGTCAACGCTTTATCCAATTTTATCCATGTTTGAGCTGGCGAGGACGAAAGCCTGTGGCTAATAATACTGCGCCGTATACCAGCGCGCCAATCGTACACATAATGAGCAAAGCTGCTATACGTCGCCATTGAGCGTCATCAGTTGGAAAGTAGGGCAGCATAACATAAAGTACGGCAACCATAGCACTTGTAGCAATCGCAAACTGAGCAAACAGCTTTTTCCAGTGACTACCAAAACGATATATCTCACGCTTATGCAAGAAGTAATACAACAAGCCTGCGTTTACAAAGGCTGCACCCGTCGTTGCTAATGCCAAGCCGCCATGCAGCGGCATATCAAATAGATAGAATATGCCGATAAAAATGACACTAAAAACCATATTGGCAAAAACGGATATGATACCGATTTTTACCGGTGTTCTGGTATCTTGACGGGCAAAAAACGCTGGTGCAAATATTTTAATCAGCATAAAGCCTAAAATACCGCCCGCCATACTACGTAGTGCCAGTGCACTCATCTGTGAGTCACGTAAGGTAAATTCACCGCGTAAAAATAGTGCTTGCATGAGTGCATCTGCGAGTATGAATAGCGCTGCCGATGCTGGTACACCAACTAAGATAATCAATCGTGCTGCCCAATCGATGGTCTTTTTAAAGCTAACATCGTCTTTTTGTGCTTCGCTCTTTGATAGGCTTGGCAAAATCACCGTACCGATAGCGACACCGATTAATCCTAGTGGGAGCTCGCTCATACGCTCGGCTGCATAGAGCCAAGAGACTGAACCGCCTATCATAAGAGAAGCAAATACGGTATTGAGCAGTAGATTAATCTGAGTGACAGAGACGCCAAAGATAGCGGGGAGCATCAGCTTTAAAATGCGTTTGACGCCTTCGTGGCCAAAATCAACTTTGGGTGCGACCAGCAGTTTTTGTTGCCATAGCTGCGGCAACTGTATCAGAAACTGTAGCAAACCAGCGATAGCGACAGCATAGCCGAGCGCCATAATCGGCGTATCAAACATAGGGGCGAAAATCAGTGCGCCGCCAATCATGCACAAGTTCAATAATACTGGTGCAAAAGCCGGTGCAGCAAAACGCCCATAACTTTGCAAAATACCACTAGCAAAAGCGGTCATAGAAATAAACAGTAAGTAAGGGAAGGTAAGACGTAGCAGCTCAGCGGTAATGGCAAATTTATCGGGCTGATCGGCAAATCCGGGCGCAAATAATGTCACCACCCAAGGTGCGATTAAAATCACCACCACCGTCAGCATGGATAGCACCAGCAACAGCGCCCCTGAGGTGCGGCTGACCAGTATCTGTACCTGTTGCAGACTGTATTTTTCTTTATATTCGGACAGTACAGGAACGAAAGCTTGGCTAAACGCGCCTTCTGCAAATAGACGCCGCAAAAAGTTCGGTATCTTGAAGGCGACCAAAAAGGCATCCATCAGGCCACCTGCGCCAAACACGCCTAATAACACAATATCGCGTACCAAACCTAAAATACGCGACAGCATGGTCATGCTACTGACCACCATGGTTGAACGAAATAACCGACTTTTTGCCATGAGAACCTATTTTGCCAAATTGTTTACTAATGGTCGTTTGCTGATTTACTATTGTCAAAAAACTGACGGATTATAGCACTTTCATGGCATATCTATAGCATAGATAAATGAATTGGATGTGGAAATGATAAATGTTACTTCTATAGTTGTTCGGCTACTAACCTACGCAACTTTGTCCATTCAAAATAGTCACCAGGATCGGTCTTACGTCCTGGGGCGATATCGCTGTGTCCAGTTAGGTGACGGCAGGTTTTAGGATAGGCAGCATATAGAGCGACGATTACTGCTGCAAGCGTGTCGTATTGAGAGGTAGTAAAGGACACAAAATCAGACCCTTCAAGCTCGATGCCAATGCTATAATCGTTACATTCAGGTCGGCCAAGGTAGCTGGATCTGCCTGCATGCCACGCACGATCGTTAAAATTGACAAATTGAGTAATAGTGCCATCACGTTCGATAAATAGGTGCGCTGAAACTTCTGCGCCTTTAATGGTTTGAAAATAAGGATGCGCATCCCAGTCTAATTGATTGGTAAATAATGCTTTTACATAATGCACGCCATCAGTGCCGCGCGCGCCAAACTCATTGGGTGGTAGGCTAATATTATGAATGACGATAGTATCAATAGTCGTATTGTCAGGTCGTTTATTAAAATTGGGTGACGCAAGCCAAGTGGCTGCCGATAATAAACCCCCGTTAATAGTCATTGACGATGGCGTGATTGAGCTTGGCATAATGTTCTCTTTGTATAATGATTTTAATATCGTCAATGCATTATAAAAGTGTTAATGCGTCAATCTTGCAGTATGACCTATATACCTGCACTTGATTGCTTTATCACGCTTCTAAATTAAATTGACGATAGCTTTTATAAAATAATAACGCGCGAGATTTTACCTCGATAGCTTTTATAAAATAATAACGCGCGAGATTTTACCTCATGTCTATAAAGCCGACTTTTATATCTGTAGATTGTACCCTAGGCACTATTAGCCTGCGAGCTTGCAGTCATCGGGCATGTTTGCCACTTGTTATTGCAGGGCTGCTACTCTCTGCACAAGCGCAGGCTTTTTTGCCAACGCCAGTATCATTAGTAACGACGGGTGATTTGGCAACAAGCGCAGCTATGACCGATGCAACTGCCAAAACTAGACAGACTATGGCAGATAATAAGGTCGACAACATACAGAATACTCAAAGCAGTGTAGCTGAACCGTTGCTAGTAAAATGGCGTAAGCAAGTACAAGCGCAAAATCTGTCTGAGCATACAACGTGGCGACGGTTATTGTACTTTTTGGATGATAAAAAATCGCTCTTTAATAAAGGTGCGTCCAAGAGCCTCATCGACAACCCAACGTTTTTTCTCAGTGCTGATGGCCTGTATGATGCAGATGCTGAGCTGGATGCGATGCTCGTAGCGTTGAGCAATCAAATGACAGCGCCTAGCAACAATTCAGCCGTTTGCCGTTTTCCCGCGCGTACGCAGTGGCTGACTGAGACTTTAGGCATTGATAGTTCGCGCTTGCAAGCGGACTGTCCAGAGCTTAAAGAGTGGATGGCTATGCTGAACCCCGAGCAGCTGTCGATTATGTTTGCTGAGGAGTATTTGGACAATCCCATCTCCGCTTTTGCTCATACCTTGCTGCGTATTGACTCGCCAGTAAGCGCGGCAGATCCTAGCCAAATTCATCATGCTTACGCGCTCAATGACACCGTCGATGGCAATCCTGACGATGCTTTTGCCGTTTATGCTATTAAGTCAACCACAGGTGGTTATAACAATAGAATTGAGATTGACCCTTATCCAGAAAAGCTGGCCAAGTATCTTAAAAACGATGAGCGCGACGCGTGGACTTATCAGTTAGATTTGACACCCGCAGAGGTGCAGCAAATTATCCTGCATGTGTGGGAAACCAAAGATTTAGACATACCCTATTATTTTACTACAGACAACTGCGCCTCTGAGATTCTGCGTCTGATTGATGTTGTGCGTCCTGAGCAGGATTTGCTCAACCAACTGCCTTATGTGGTCATACCCTCTGATGTAGTGAAGCTGCTTAACGACGAATCTCTATTAGCAGATGCACGCTATACACCGTCTGACAGTACGGTGCGTCAAGCTGAGCTGAATAAAGCCAGAGCCGCGGCCGCGCTTGGTTATCAACAATTAACCAAAGATGACGCGGATAATATTAAATCAGCAGAGCGCAATTTGGCATCGAGTATATCTGCTGGCGACTCTACGCCAAAAACCATTATAGATCACGGTATTATAGCCTCGGACAACAACCCAATCGATAGGCATCTATTACAAGTGGCTCAGATTGGCGTAGGTCAACGCGGCGACAATGGCTACTTTGATGTGGGATTACGTTTGGGGTTTCATGACACCCTTGATCGCGCTTCAGGATTTCCTCAGTTTTTTAATTTAGAAGCGCTGGCCACGACAGTGCGTTTTTATGAGACGGACAGCAGCAAAGACCATGAGCCGGATCGTATGGTGTTAGAGAATTTTACAATACTGCGAGGCCGATCTTTTAATCCTGTCAATACCGCCAAGCAAGGCAAGACGTGGGGCGCAAGTATCGAGGCGACACGCGTAAATGATGGATCGCAAGAAGCAGGACGCGACCATTTAGTCGGGAGCGTCGGCTATGAGACGGGCTGGTCGTGGGCGCTTGGGACACCAAAATCAGATACTGGTGAAATGCCACCGCAGCTATGTTATGCGCTATTATCAGGCAAGGGGCAAGCAGGCCGCGGCATCCATAAAGGCTTTCGTGTCGGTGCTGGGGTAAATGCTGGCTGCCGTTATCAGATTAACAATCAGTTACGCGCGCAGGCCCAATTGCAATTGCCATATTGGTATCATGGCAGCAGCGACGACTCTAACGTTCGTGGTCATTATTGGCAGCCAATCTCAAGCTTAGGTCTGCAATACGATATCGATAAAAAACAAGCATTACGCATCAATGCCAACTACGATTGGCAAGATCGTGTCGTTGCCAATGACGATGTACAGCTGTCATATAGACGTTATTTTTAATCGCTGTTATAACAGTCATACTCGACAGATACGCCAAAAACCGTGACAAAAAATAGCCAACCAAAGGATGCATTATGAGTACGCAAAATCTACTGATTATCGGACAAGGTGATATCGGTCTGCCAGTCACTAATAAGTTTGCTCAGGATGGTTTATTGGTCACAGGTCTTGCGCGCAGAAAACGCGAGCATTATGATCTGCATAATGATGCAACGTTTATGCAGGCGGATGCGTTGACACTTAGCGCTGATGAGCTGCAAGACTTTACGCATATGGCGATTATCGTCACGCCTGATGATTATTCAGCCAGCGGCTATCAAAACAGCTATTTGGCGATTGCTCAGCATTTAGCCGCACTGGCCAATCAGTTGCCAAACCTTTCGCGTGTCGTTTTTATTTCCTCAACAGGCGTTTATGGGCAAGATAATGGCGAATGGATAGACGAAGATACTGTGCCGACCATACCTGAGCGCAAAGCCTCTCAGATTATTTTGCAAGCAGAAAAGACGCTACAACAAGGTTTTGGTAATCGCACTATTATTATTCGTCCGAGCGGAATTTACGGACGCGAGCGTCTCATGCGACTGCGTAAAGCCCGCGAACCACAAAAAGAGCCAGTGGCAGCGACGCACTGGAGCAATCGTATTATGGATCGTGACTTGATCAATATTATCGCCAAGGTCTTGACCATTGCTGCGCCAAAACCGCTTTATATAGCTACTGACTATGCGCCAGTCACGACTTTTGAGCTTGGTGTCTGGCTCAGTGAGCAAGTGAGAGAGGTACCTCCTACAATAGATGATAAAAAAAACCGCTGTTACTGGGAAACGCTTACATAGCAACATTCCGTTAGCGTGGCTCGATTATCCTGACTGGCAAGTAGGCTACCGTGATATTTTGCGCCATCAAGCGTAAAATATCCGTACTATAGTCAATCTTAAATAAAACTGGCACGCAAGGAAAATTAATACCAGTAGTGCTGTACCTATTTTAAAGTAGGTTAACTATATTTCGCGCTTATTGTTTTTTATCATTTATGGAGATTACATGACCCAGCCTTCTACTTCTGATAATCGCTTACCCAGTGCCGAACTTGCAGCAATAGGCGATAAGCTGCCAGAAGGCAATTCTGAGATGTCATCTACGTTGCCCGATAGCAAGCAGCCTGCAATCGTGCACCCAAACTTTGATCCGAGTCAATCGCCACTTGATCCTGCGCGGCCTTTGAGTGATATTCCAGAGCCTGCTCGACGCTTAAACGGTCAATTGCACCGACTCTATGGAAGCTCGGCGCGGTTCTATCAGCCTTGTGATGACAGCTTATCAAAATGGAAGCTGATTGCATCAGAAGCACTGGCTGAGCATTTATCATTACTAAATGCGGCAAAGCTTGTTGAATTTCCTGATAATTTTTATCAAAATCATAGCGAGCAGCCACTACTGTTACCGCTAAGCGACATGACGTTATTAGATATGTCAGATGTCCATCAAACGCTTCGAGCTTATCCAAAACTGAATCGTTATGGTTTTGCGCCTGCTGATAACCCGGTAAAAACCAATGAAAATGATGGTTGCTCTAATAACAATGTCTCCAATAATAACGATGATACTAAAACGTCTTCAGCCTCGTTTCGTGCGTTGACCAAACGTTATAATCCTGATGAGTTACTCAATAGCCTTTATGCCGATGACTGGCAAGTGATTTTGCAGCCGCAGCAGTTTGAGACAGGTGAAGGCAGTTTGGCGACAGACATTATGGCCTGTAGCGTCGCAGTCCATGCGCTAAAGCAGTGTCGTACACGCAAAACTATCAATCATAGCTATAGCGCGGCGCAAATCTGTCAGCATATCCGTAGTTATTTGCTCAGCCAGCTTGATCTTGAACCAGCACAGCGTTATCAGTATCGTCAGATTCGACTATTTGCAGGACATATTATTGTTGCGGCTTACCACTTAGGTTGGGATATACAAGTGAGCCATGATGGTCAGTGTTATTTTAATCTCTCATCGCGTAGTGGCCTACTAACTCGTTATCCTAATATGCAGGATTACGACATCAATGGTTGGTCAAGCTGATCAATAATGCGTACAATAATGCAAATTTTTTGTCCTTTATTTTGCTGATAGGAATAACATAATGCTCAATGCTTCAGTGTCCGATGCTCAACATGTCCAAAATGCCTCTTTCTCATCTCATCAATTCATCCAGTTGGCTTTAGATAATCAAGTCCTAAAGTTTGGTGAGTTTGTGCTTAAGTCTGGCCGCATCAGTCCTTATTTCTTTAATGCTGGTCTGCTAGCGACAGGTGAGATGTTATCGTTACTAGCGCGTGGTTATGCCGATGCTTTGGCCGCAGAGATGGCTAGCAATAACGGCACAGATGTGAAAGAGCTGGTCATTTTTGGTGCGGCTTATAAAGGTATTCCATTCGTTGCCGCAACAGCGCAAGCGTTATGGTTGCATCATGGCATTAATGCCAAATGGGGTTATAACCGTAAAGAAGCCAAAACTCACGGTGAAGGTGGTAACTTAGTAGGTGCTGATGTCAGTGGCAAGACTGTCTGGGTACTTGATGATGTTATTACGGCGGGCACGGCGATGCGCGAAGTGGTGGAGATATTAGAGCAATCGGGCGCAAGCGTTGCGGGTATTATTGTAGCACTTGATCGTAAAGAAAAAGGCCAAGGCGAGCACTCTGCTATTCAAGAGTTGGCTGCAACGCTAGAGGTACCAGTACGTGCGCTTGTCAACATTGATGATTTAATCAGCTATTTGGCAGACGACCATGGTGCACAAAACGGCCAGCATAAAGACGCCACCCAACTCGCAAAAATGCAGCATTACCGTGAGCAGTACGGCGTATAGTCAGTCAAAGGCGGTTATTATTAACGTTTTTTAGCTTTCATGTGTTTGTAAATATGTGCCTATAAATCAGCGCTTATAAATTTCGATAACTGCCTATTCATAATATAACGTAAGTGAGCCTTATCATGAGCCAAGAAAATCAAAAAAAATCTTTAAAAATACTCGTCATCATGGATCCTATTGAGCAGATTAACTATAAAAAAGACACCACTTTAGCAATGATGTGGGCCGCTCAAGATCGTGGTCACACGCTTGGCTATTGTCAGATTCATGATCTTTGGTTGGATCGTGGGCAGTTGATGGTCGATACGCAGCCAGTAACGGTAAAGCGTGATCCTGAAAATTTCTATACGTTAGGTGATAAGGTGACAGGTCCAGTCAGCGACTATAACGTGATTTTGATGCGTAAAGATCCACCGTTTGACATGCGTTTTGTTTATACGACCTATATGCTTGATCATGCCAAAGCGGCAGGCGTGTTGGTGGTCAATGACCCACAAGCGATTCGCGACTGTAATGAGAAGTTATTTGCGACTTGGTTTAGTGATTATATGAGTCCAACGATTGTGACCAGCAAACAAGCGCATATTCGCAAATTTATCACTGAGCAACAAGATGTCATCGTTAAGCCGTTAGATGGCATGGGTGGCACAGGTATTTTTCGCCTGACTGCTGATAGCCCAAATATCGGGGTGACGCTAGAAATATTGACTGAGCTTGAGACCTTGCCAATTATGGCACAGCGTTATTTACCAGAGATTGTCGAGGGTGATAAGCGTGTGTTAATCGTCGATGGGGTAGTGGTCGATTACAGCTTGGCCCGTATTCCTACCAAAGGCGAGACCCGTGGTAATCTAGCTGCAGGTGGTAGCGGTGTGGCCATGCCGCTCACGGATATTGAACGCCAAGTGGCAGAAGTGGTCGCTCCAATTGTCAAAGAAAAAGGCCTCATGTTCGTCGGTTTAGATCTAATCGGTGGCCGTATTACCGAGATTAACGTCACCAGTCCGACTTGTGTACGCGAGATTGATGATCAATGCGGTACTGATATTGCGACAGACTTTATGATAGCGATAGAAGCTCGTTGTTAAGGGTTATATTTTAAGGATTGTATTTTGGAGCTGAGAAGTTATTAATTTTTTGATAACTCTCATTTTTATTGTTTGGCATTAAAGTGTTTCAACCCGTTATTTAAGCGATAAAGTGCTATATAAATAAGCATAGATTCCTCTATACTATGCGGGCTTTAGTATGTGAGCTTTTAGATTAAAAAGCTTTTGTTAATATATCAGTGGCTATTACTTAATATTCATTTTAGTACAGATAAGAAAGGCAGGCGTTAATGAAGACACCGCATATACTGATGATGGCCGCTGGTACCGGTGGCCATGTATTCCCAGCGCTGGCAGTTGCTGAGGAATTGACCCAACGCGGTGCCATTATACACTGGCTAGGTACGCCAACTGGCATGGAAAATGGTCTAGTTGAGCCGACTGGTTATTCCTTCCATCCTATCGCAATGCAGGGATTACGCGGTAAAGGTATCACGCGCTTAGCCAAGTTACCTTTTACCTTGCTATCAGCGACGATGGCTGCAGTCAAAATTATCCGTAGTAATCGGATTGATATGGTGGTGGGCTTTGGTGGTTACGTAACCGCGCCTGGTGGCATTGCAGCGCGTATGACCAATACGCCGTTAATTATTCATGAGCAAAATGCCATCGCTGGTATGAGCAATCGTTATTTGGCTAAAATTGCGTCTAAAGTACTACAAGCGTTTGAAAATACATTTGCCAACAGTCAGAAAGATGCAAAGCTTGAAACCGTAGGTAATCCAGTACGTAATGCTATCTCGGGTGTCGCTGAACCGATTAAGCGCTACGATAACAGTGATCATTCACCTTTAAAGCTATTAGTCGTTGGTGGCTCATTGGGCGCGCAAGTATTAAACGATACCGTACCTAAAGCACTCTCATTAATAGACCGTCCTTTTGAGGTGCATCATCAATGTGGGCGTAACAATGAGACGGCTACAAAAGCAGCTTATGATAGCAAGGATTTAAGCGTTCATAAGTTTACCGTGCAGCCGTTTATTGACGATATGGCCGCGGCTTATAATTGGGCAGATGTTATCGTTTGCCGAGCTGGCGCGTTGACAGTTACTGAAATTCAAAACGTCGGTATTGCCGCGATTTTTGTGCCACTACCGCATGCGGTAGATGATCATCAAACGGCTAATGCGCGAACCTTGACGTCACACGATGCTGCTATTCTGTTACCGCAGTCTGAGCTGACACCGCAACGTTTGAGCGATGAACTTGCAGCGCTTGAGCGTCGCACTTGCTTAGAGATGGCAAAAAAAGGCCACGCTCTTGCGAATCGTGGCGCTACTAGCCAAGTTGCTGATATTATTTGGCAGACGCTATAGATTCTACTGCAGCAATCAGCAAATTTACGACTGATTATTTTTATAGCCCCTTATTTTAATTCACTGAATTTTATTAGTCTTTAATAAAGAGAACTCCTTATGTCTACCTCTGCGAAAGCTCTACCCAAGCGTTTGATTGAAATACCAGAAATGCGCCGTATTCAGCATTTGCATTTTATTGGTATTGGCGGTTCAGGTATGTGCGGTATCGCTGAGGTTATGAACAATCAAGGCTATCAAGTTAGTGGCTCTGATATCGCTGATAGCATGATTACTCGACGTCTACAGCAGATTGGAATTAATATATCAATTGGTCATGATTCTAAAAATATTGCCAATGCAGATGTCATCGTTGTATCTTCAGCGATTGATCGTAGCAACCCTGAAGTAAAAGCTGCACTAGAGGCGCGTCTACCAGTGGTACGCCGCGCTGATATGCTTGGCGAGTTAATGCGTTATCGTCATGGCATTGCGGTTGCGGGCGCGCATGGCAAGACCACAACGACCAGTTTGCTAACTACCATGATGGCAGAAGGGCAGCTCGATCCTACCTACGTGATTGGCGGGAAGCTCAATGCCTCTGGTAAAAATGCCGCGCTTGGTAGTAGTCGTTATTTGGTTGCTGAAGCAGATGAGTCGGATGCGTCGTTTTTGTCTTTGCATCCGATGGCGGCGATTGTCACCAATATCGACCAAGACCATATGGAAACCTATGAAAACAGCTTTGATAAATTAAAGGCAGCTTACATTCAGTTTTTACAAAACATGCCGTTTTATGGCTTGGCTGTGGTGTGCGGTGATGATCCAGAGCTGTATGCGATGATTGATGATATTGGCCGTCCCGTGCTGACTTTTGGTCTCGAGCCTTTCAACGATGTACAAGCAGTCGATGTGGTTAGTGAAGGCACTAAGACTCATTTTACCGTTCTACGCCGTGACCGCGAACCATTGCGTCTGACTCTAAATATTCCTGGGATTCATAATGTCTACAATGCCCTTGCTGCTATCACGATGGCGACAGATGAAGGCGTAGACGATGAAGCTATTGAGCGTGCTCTACAGAAGTTTGAAGGTGTCGGTCGCCGCTTTGAGCAGCATGCCTCTGTCACCATCGATGGCGGAGATGTATTACTGATTGATGATTATGGTCATCATCCAAAAGAAGTCGATGCCACTATTAAAGCTGCGCGTCAAAGTTTCCCTGATCGTCGTTTAGTGATGCTGTTTCAGCCGCATCGTTATAGCCGTACGCGTGATTGCTTTGATGATTTCGTTGAAGTGCTTTCAAGCGTGGATGAGTTGCTATTATTAGACGTATATTCAGCGGGTGAAAGTCCTATTGCAGGTGCTGATACTAAGGCCTTGGCACGTAGTATTCGTCTTCGCGGCGCCGTTGAGCCCACGATTGTTGATAAAGACAATCTTGCGCCTGTTATGCAGCGCCTGCTAGAAGCTAATGATATGCTTCTCACTCAAGGTGCTGGTAACATCGGCCAAATTGCTATCGATTTAGCTGCTAATAATTTATATATTAAGTAAGTCTTAAAGGATTTTTGGAAACTATACTCATGACTATCAATAACAATCAAGAAGATTCAAATGCTTTTGATAAAACCATCAATGGTGCAGATGATAAAACATTTATCACTAATCCAGAGTCAGCTTTAGCAGCAGCTGCGCAAGCAGAAAAAGATGGTATGGAAAATAACCAGCCAAGCCAAGCTTCACCATTGAGTATTACTCCTAGCAAAGTAAAAGATGCCAGTGAGTTTGGTAAAGTCGCCGTCATTTATGGCGGTAGTAGCAATGAGCGTAGCGTATCGCTAGACAGTGGCGCAGCGGTATTGCAGGCTTTACAAAACCAAGGCGTTGATGCTACTCATTTTGACCCTAAACATCAGGACGTTACTGAGCTTCGTGAGTATGATCGCGTGTTTAATGTGTTACATGGTCGTGGGGGTGAAGATGGTTTACTACAAGGTGTGTTGCAGTGGTTCAATATTCCGCAGACAGGTTCAGGCATTTTGGCATCAGCACTGGGTATGGATAAAGTACGCACCAAGCAGTTATGGCAAGGTTGTGGATTGTCGACCGCGCCATTCTCATTACTAACGGCTGACACCGATTGGCAGCAAGTGGTCAATATGCTGGGCTTGCCGCTTATCATCAAACCGGTGCATGAAGGCTCAAGTATTGGTATGACCAAAGTCAATAATCTCGATGAGCTACCTGCAGCATACGCAACAGCAGTCCAATGCGGGGATGCGGTTATGGCTGAGCGCTGGATTACTGGACGTGAGTTTACGATTGTCATTATTGATGACGAAGCTTATCCAGTGATACGTCTTGAGCCTGCTGATATTACCAACTTTTATGATTTTGAAGCCAAGTACAATCGTAACGATACCAGTTATTATATTCCGTGCGGCTTAAGTGAGGCCGACGAGAAGCACTTACAAGCGTTAAGTCTTGCAGCATTTCGTGCTGTTGACGCAAAAGGCTGGGGACGCATTGATGCTATGCAAGACGAAGCGGGCAACTTTTGGCTACTTGAAATTAATACCGTACCTGGTATGACCAGTCACAGTTTAGTTCCTATGGCAGCTAAAGCTCGGGACATGGATTTTGACAAGTTATGCTGGCATATATTGGCACAAACGCTTTAATTGGTAGAGATTACTCATTATGGATTGTTTTATAAAAGATAAGATTTATTACAGTTTATTAAACTAAATGATTAATATTCCTAGTACTGTATTGAACAAAACGGATATAATGCCACTTTATATTGTATCATTAGCCCTTCTATAACACAGCTTCATGTAAACTTGTGTAAAATCACTGGCTGCAGCATGGGTTAGGCTATTGTTTACCATCAAAATACGTTAATATTGTGATGATTGGCTTATGTTGATGATATTTAGCTCATTTTAAGCATTTTTTGTTATATAGAATGACAAAGCCATAATAAAAGGTGTTTAGTAGAATAATAGTTATTCAATCAAAGTATTTATTAAGTTAATAACATATAAAAGTATAGGGGCAAATGCGGCTATGGCTCAAACTGTCAATGGAACAACTGACTTGATGAGTGATGATGCCCGTCGCCCAAGATCTAACTTACAAATACCTGCATGGTTAAAGTATTTTTTTACGGCACTCGTAATAGGACTGTTGTTGTTAATACTACTTATGGGTGGTAAAGCATTACGTGATGCACCGCCAGCTGCTATCCATGTTGATACACAAGATTTGTCTATTGCTCAACATCAAGCATTGCAACAAACCATGAACCAGCAAGCAGTAAGCAGTTTTTTTACGACTGATTTGCAGGCGTTACGAGATATTGCAATGGGTCTTGCGTGGGTCGATGAAATTAGTGTGACCCGAGACTGGCAACGCGGTATTGTTATCACTGCATTGCCCAAACAAGCAGTAGCTAATTTTGGGACAGAGCGCTTGGTTGATGCAAAAGGTGCAGTATTCGTGCCAGCTGATAACGAAGAGTTGACTAGGTCACGGTTTGCTACATTGCAAGGTGAAATAGGTCAAGCGTCCGTTATTATGCAACAAATGCAACAAATAAATGACTGGTATGTTCCGCTTGATATGCGAGTAGAAGATATTATTTTAACACCTCGAATGACATGGCTGATACGTTTTAACGATGGTCTACGTGTCATTGTTGATAATGAGAATACTGCACAAAAGCTGCTTAATTTGA
>NZ_LNUO01000147.1:0-7464 GCF_001462175.1 Psychrobacter sp. ENNN9_III | reverse complement strand
GGCCGTACAGCAGAAGTAGTCTTATAATTATTTTATATTGCTTACTATATAGCTATTTATTATATAAATCATAGGTATAAGTAAATTACAGGCTATAGCTATAGCGAATTGAGCCTAGCTAATGTTACACTATGGCAATTGTAACAAAATATGTGAGAAAGCAGCCATGAATCAACGAACCATAGAAAAAGCTATAGCTATTACAGGTATCGGATTGCATAGTGGTGAGCCTGTTGATTTAGAATTTCATCCGCAACCTATTAACACTGGAGTAATTTTTGAGCGTACTGACATCGTTGGTAGTGCGCCAATACCAGCCAGTGCTTTTTTAGTACAAGATACTATGATGTCATCAAATCTTGTCTTTGGTGAAGCGCGTGTTGGTACGGTGGAGCATTTACTAAGCGCGATAGCAGGACTTGGTATAGACAATTTACTAATAAGAGTATCGGCGAGCGAAATACCGATTATGGATGGTAGTGCCTCGCCTTTCGTAGGTCTATTATTGCAAGCAGGCTTTATTGAGCAAGATGCGCTAAAAAAGTTCTTGAGAATTGCCAAACCTGTACGTGTAGAAGTTGATGACAAATGGGTAGAACTGCGTCCATATGAAGGGTACGAGTTAAACTTTGAGATTGATTTTGATCATCCAGCGTTTGATAAAGACTTTCAACATGCGCAATTGGTTTTTTCAACACAAAATTTTATTGAGCAGCTAAGTGAAGCCCGTACCTTTGGCTTTTTGCAAGATATTGAAGCACTAAGGCAAAATAACCTAGCGTTGGGCGGAAGTATGGACAATGCGATTGTTATTGATGATGCTCGTATTCTAAATGCTGAGGGGCTACGGTTTGCTGATGAGTTTGTTCGTCACAAAATATTGGATGCTCTAGGAGATTTATATTTAATTGGCTATCCTATTATCGGACGTTTTAATGCTTATAAGTCAGGACATGCTTTGAACAATATGTTAGTCCGAGAGATTTTGTCAGATGAAACTAACTTTGAAATTGTAACATTTGATGACAACGTAACTTGTCCTCTTGAGTATTTACCATTAACAGGCTTAATAGTTGAAGGGTAAACACAGGATGATACATGAAGTATCGCAACACTTACGTAAGATTACATGATTTGAGCATAATTATGCTTATATTATAACCACTTTAGTGAATATACAGTTTTATATTATTTAATTGAGTGGCTGAAGCCTAGAGAATACAAAAGCTCAAGATTTTATAAAAATCATTTGCCAGCTAAAATCCTTAATAGGGTTCTAACTGATAGATGATTTTTTTTGTTTATGGGATTACAACAACCCAGCGTTGACTACCTGTTTTTCTATTTTTATTTACATAAGTTTACATTGTAATAGAAGTATTTTTACTCATTTATCAGCCGTAAAAGGGCTTTTTTGAGGTTGTTATCTGTGGTGACATGCTTTGCAGCCTGTGCTATAGTCCGCTTTGTGTTTTGGCTAAGAGCCTGATTTTTACCGATTTTATAGTAGTTAAGGTTTTTCATTGTTGATGATAATTTTTGTTCATATAACGGATTATCTGAACTGGCTTTTGAAACTATGACCCTAATTTTTTTAAGTTGTTTAAATGTAATCGATTGTTCTGTCAACACTTGTAAATATGCACTTTGTAAATAACGAATATGATTGGCTGCAGTAGCTGAGCCTACACTTAGCGTTAATTGCTCTGAGTTCAAACCAACGACCCAGCAGTGAGCAAGTATTTCTTCAGGCAGACAGTCAATTAGAAGTGTTTTTAATTCATGAGTCAACTGTGTATAAAGCTGCATATCATCAGCTAAAGATTGAGGCAGGGCACTACCAGCAAATGCCTGATGATCAATAAGTTTTGCAAGCTGATTAGGCTGTTTTTTTGACATCGTATTTACTCATCCATTGGGTGATAAAGGCCGATATATAAATTGAGTATGCTGAATTTTATCATGGTTACTTAATGATACGTCTTCTAAATTAATTAATGTTTTGTCATGGATGACAAGCAATCTTGTATTAACAATAGGTAGTAAATTTATGAAACAAGCTTTATTAATTTTGTCAGTATTGGGAATGGGTTTAGCACAAACGAGTGGTGCTGCCGAAACCACCTTTCAGCCAAATAATACCTTGAGTCATACCATCACAAATATTTCAGTTTCTCAGAATTACGGCTCTAGTCGTAATATCTATAGCACTAACAGTGGTGCGCATGTTTTTAGTAATGACGAAATTAGTCAAGCTATTGACAACTTAAGTGCCCATGCTAAACAGAAAGAATATGAATTAGCATCATTAACCAGTCGCTTATCTTATGAGCGTCAGCAGCAAGCAAGCAGTAGAATACCAGACAGTAATTCAGCTCCTGCTATTGCAGCAGCTCGTGCATCAAGAGTTGCTCTTTCTAGAAGCTCTGGTTATTGTGCCCGCTACGTGCGTAAAGCTTTACAATCAGCTGGTTATGAGTTTACTCCAAACCCTTCAGCTTATCAGTACGCCTCTCGCGGCACACTTGCCAATGCAGGTTTTACTAAAATTAGTAACGATATGCCACCTCAAGTCGGCGACGTCGTAGTCTATGACCGTAGCTCAAAACGTCCGCATGGTCATATACAGATTTTTGATGGTTCAGGTTGGGTATCTGATTTCCGCCAGAACAGTATTAGCCCTTATAGTGGTGTACATAGCTATACCACATGGCGTGATTCGCGTTATGTTGACGATGCATCGGATCGTGGTATCTACCTAGCTATGGCTGACAAATAGAAAATAAGTAGGCTGTTTAACTTATAACTTTAGTGTTTTCTCCTCACTCAGTAATGCTCTTTACGACATTGCTGAGTTTTTTTATTTTTATGATGGTTCAAACACCAAATCTATCTGCTATTAACCGATTAAACAGCCCAACCATGGACTAAGAGTTAATTTATATGGCAAGAATTATTTAGTGAGTGCAGCTTGCAAATCTAGTGGTGTCCAGTATCGACGTTGATGAAAATCAGGCGGAGTAGCGTGAGCAGAAGCAAAGTATAGGTTTGTTTCACAAAACTGTAGAATGACACATGGATGTATTAGCTTTATACCAGTATCATCAGACAAGTAGCAATTATCACTGTCTAGTGAGAGCTGATCTAAAGAGACTCCAAAACAGCGTTGATACTGATATTTTGATGTAAATCTAGTAGAGCTTAAATCTACAGAATGGTTTGCAAGTATAGGGTGGGGTTTTAGGCTGTTTACCTGTTCTACCTGTTGGTTTGAGAGGCTCTTTGCCCAGGTGATTTTCGCCTTTGTAGTGCCATCTGCTTGCGATAATGGTAAGGGAGGATATGTCGATGGCGTACGATAATCATCAAATTTATAAAGAGCATACTGTCCATTTGGACTGGCGTTGATTTCTATATAGTTAGTTGTTTCATCGGCAACTTTACTACTCACAAAACATTCAAGACAAGTGCGCTGCCACAGGTAGTCGGTAAAACAGACTCGTGATTGTTGCCATACTGGCCAATCCAGTTTTGCAGCTAGCATAGCGGATGGCAGATGGATTTGATAACTTAACCAAAGTTTTCGTTCGGATAGCACAAGTGAAGCTTTTACGCTAATGCGTATGTTTTGTAGCTCCTCAATACACACACCGATTTGTTCTGCATCGGCCGATAATGTCTCAGTTGCCAATCGTAAGGTAAATAGCTGGCTCATAGTGGCTGTTTCTTAATAAAATGACCTAACAAAAACTAATAATATAGAGTTGATAAAATGAAGGGTAAAATAAAAGCCACGAGCTATGATGCAACGCAGCTTCTATGATTTTGATGATTCTCTAGATCTATTTGATATGGTACATAAATATGAGTTATTGAGCGTGGCGTGCTAAGTTTGACAGCTTAGGATTCGCATTTGGATTCTGACGTAGTAACAACGCCATACGACCAATCGTATGAATCACATTAGCTTTGGCAGTGGTTGCAAGCTCAGTAGCGACTACATCGCGGTCATGTTTACTGCCCGCTGGTAGTTTTACCTTAATAAGTTCATGATCGGTTAAAGCGCGGTCAATCTCTTCAGTGATAGCAGGAGTAATGCCATTATTACCGATCATAACAATAGGTTTGAGCTCATGACCAATACCTTTTAGGCGTTTAATCGTAGCGTTATCAAGTTGCATAGTATTCCTAAATTGTAATAAAAACAAAAAACAGTTCTAAAATGGTTGAATTGCCATAATGAGTCATAATAAATAAGAAGCAATGTTATCTAAACGGTATGACTAAAACCATATTATTAAAAAGTTAATATCTATTATAAATAATCTATGACCATCTTGCATGATATCAGGGCCATTTTGCACGATTTTACGTGATGAAAATGTTAAACTGTATAACTTGTAGCATTATAAACGCTGCTGAATTATAAAGCTGCTAAATCGTTAATAATGCCCTTAAATTTATTCGAAAAAATAAAATTGTTTTTAAGAATTATTGTGGAATAAGTTTATCTGCATAATATGTTCATTACTAAGTTAAATAGTAAGGATTTAGTCAGTCGTTTATTGAACAGTCGCTACATCATAAAGTAATAGGAGCAGGTATTTTGGCCACGCGCATTGAAAATAAAGGTTTATCAAAAAGTAGCCGTGCTTGGATGAAAGAACATATTGATGATCATTATGTAAAAAGAGCACAAAAGGATGGTTATCGTGCGCGTGCTGCTTATAAGCTGCTTGAGATCAATGAAAAAGCTAAGCTGATATCTTCTGGAATGACAGTAGTAGATTTGGGTAGTGCACCTGGTAGTTGGTCACAAGTGGCCAGTCAATTGGTCGGTGACAGCGGGACATTAATCGCTTCTGATATCTTGCCTATGGACGCTTTGGCAGATGTAACCTTTATTCAAGGGGATTTTAGAGAAGCAGATGTTTTTGACAAAATTATGACTGAGGTCGGTGATAGGCAAGTAAATGTGGTATTGTCTGATATGGCGCCTAATACAGCAGGTAACAGTGCTGTCGATCAACCACGAATGATATATTTATGTGAGCTTGCAGTAGACTTTGCTTTAGAGACCTTACCTGAAGGTGGCGCGCTTATTATGAAAGTGTTTCAAGGTGAGGGGTCACAAGAATTACGCAAGCAGATGCAGACTAAATTTAGTAAGATTCGTAGTATCAAACCTGCAGCATCAAGACCACGGTCTAAAGAGATGTTTTGGATAGCAATAAAATAACTTGCTATTTCAATAGGTTGTACCCAATAAATAGTTTATGATTAGTTTTATATAATACGCCATATCTCGTGTAAAACCGCTACAATTGCTAACTGAATAAACGCAGCTTTTGCTTGAATTGTGCAGGTTAAAACCATATATCATGATATATTAGCTTTGTTTTGTTTCAAATGTTTCAAGCAAAGTCGTCTAATAAATGATGATAAGTTTATATTACATTTTTATATAGGCGTTACGTGTCTAGTAAACACACCAATAAGTAAGGGATGGGAATAACTAGTGAGCGACATGGTAAAAAATACCTTATTGTGGCTGGTGGTAATCGGCGTTTTGGTACTGGTGTTTAGCGGCTTTGATCAATCATCTGAGCCAGATAACCTTAACTACTCTGAGTTTGTGACTGCAGTGTCCGAAAACCAAGTAGCCAGTGTTGAGATCGACGGTGAGCAAATCATCGGCGAAAAGAAAAATGGTTCATCTTTTGAGACCATTAGGCCAGCTGTGACTGATGAGCAGTTGATGCCTCTATTACGTGAAAACCAAGTCGAAGTCCAAGGGACTGCGCCTAAACGTCAAAGCGTGCTGATGCAATTGCTAATAGCCAGTTTCCCAATCTTATTGATTATTGGTTTATTTTTATTCTTTATGCGCAATATGCAAGGCGGTGCTGGCGGTAAAGGCGGTGGGCCGATGAGCTTTGGTAAGTCTAAAGCTAAGATGCTGACTGAAGATCAAATCAAGGTTAACTTTGAAGATGTAGCTGGTTGTGAAGAAGCCAAGGAAGAAGTTGTTGAAGTCGTCGATTTCTTACGTGATCCCGATAAATTTACTAAGCTTGGCGCAACCATTCCACGTGGTATCTTAATGGTAGGTCCACCTGGTACAGGTAAAACACTATTGGCAAGAGCCATTGCTGGCGAAGCCAAAGTGCCTTTCTTCTCAATCTCAGGCTCTGATTTTGTAGAAATGTTCGTCGGTGTTGGTGCGTCTCGTGTCCGTGATATGTTTGAACAAGCGAAGAAGAGTGCGCCATGTATTATCTTTATCGATGAGATTGATGCTGTTGGACGTCATCGTGGCTCTGGTATGGGCGGCGGTAATGACGAGCGTGAGCAAACGCTTAATCAGTTGTTGGTTGAGATGGATGGTTTTGAAGGTAACGAAGGCGTTATCGTCATTGCAGCGACTAACCGTGCAGACGTACTCGACAAAGCTTTGTTACGTCCAGGTCGTTTTGATCGTCAAGTACAAGTAGGCTTGCCAGATATCAAAGGTCGCGAGCAAATCTTGAAAGTGCATTTGAAAAAACTGCCCAATACAGTAGCGGTCGATGCAAATGCCCTTGCTCGCGGTACACCTGGATTTAGCGGTGCACAATTGGCTAATCTTGTGAACGAAGCAGCGTTGTTTGCAGCTCGTCGCAACAAAACTAGCGTCGATATGAACGATTTTGAAGATGCCAAAGACAAGCTGTACATGGGTCCTGAGCGTAAATCTATGGTTATTCGTGAAGAAGAGCGTCGCGCGACTGCCTATCATGAGTCAGGTCATGCCTTAGTTGCAGAGCTACTTCCCGGTACTGATCCTGTACATAAGGTCACCATCATGCCGCGTGGATTTGCACTTGGGGTAACATGGCAGCTGCCTGAGCATGATCAGACCAGTATGTACAAGTCAAAAATGCTTAACGACATCGCTATTTTATTTGGTGGTCGTATTGCAGAAGAAGTATTTATCAATCAGATGTCGACAGGTGCTTCAAACGACTTTGAACGTGCTACCAAAATGGCTCGTGCAATGGTCACTAAGTATGGTATGTCAGATGCACTTGGTGTCATGGTGTACGAAGACGACGATAGTTCACAAGGCTATTTTGGTTCTAGTAGCCGTACTATCTCAGAAGCCACACAGCAAAAGGTAGATGAAGAAGTACGTCGTATGTTGGAAGAGCAGTACGACATTGCTCGTGAGCTGATTGAAGGCAACCAAGATAAGATGCATGCGATGGTCGATGCGTTGATGAAATGGGAAACGATTGATCGCGATCAGCTGCAAGATATTCTAGCAGGTGAAGAGCCACGTCCGCCTAAGGTCTATCAGCCTGGCGTCAATCTAGGTAAAGGCAATATTAAGCCTACAGGTCTGACACCGCCTCCCTTACCAGCTATGTAAGATAGCATTGAAATACTAGCCATTATAAAAAAGCCCTTTATGAAAAGGGAGAG
>NZ_LNUO01000146.1:0-12521 GCF_001462175.1 Psychrobacter sp. ENNN9_III | reverse complement strand
GAGTACGTTTAATCACGTGCTCTTTTTTTGGCTATTTTCAATTCAAATAATGAGTTGACTACAAAAGCCAGTTAAAAGCGTTCGTCTAGTGTTTCTGGTGTATAGTTAAGAGCAGCAAAGCATACATCGGCTTTAAACCCGCGATACTGTAAAAACCGTAATTGTCGTGCTTTATCTTTTTGCTCAGTAGGGATGTCGTTACCGTATTTTTTGGTACGAGCTACTACTGCAAGCTTTAGCCAGTCAACACCTTCGACCAAATTATCTGGATCATCATCTACAAACTCACTAAACTCATCAGTCTCTGTATTAGCCATATCAATAAGCTCATCAATATTGCTTGGCATCTCAACTTTTTTGCGATAAAACTCCTGTTTAATACGACCACGACCACGACCTTTACGAATGCTTTCTCGAATCAGCATCAAGGTCGTACGATAATCACTTTGATAGCCTTTTTCCTCAAATTCATCGAGTAAAGTATCAACCTTATCGGGATCTTGCTCTTTATCCAAAAGTTTTTGTTTTAACTCAGCTTTGCCATATTCGCGGCGTGAAAGATAGTAAAATGCCAACCAGCGTAAACGACTTTCAGCTTTAATAGCGTCAATATCTGCTTGTCGCTGCTCAGGCGTGCGTAGATAGGCTTTTAGCGCGGATGGTAAATTATCTGTTTGACTATCTACTGCGCTGTCTTCGTTTGGTTTTGTGACGTCGTCATCATTATGATTAATTGTAGCGTCACTAATGTGATCTACAGCTGATTTTGCTCCTATATCAGACTTGTCGCCTATATTTGTTTCATGGACATTGTTTTTAACCTCTGCCAGTATCTCTTTAATACTTTGCGCTTTAGGTGGTTGATAGGTAGGTACAGTGTTAGGTTCAGGCTCAAAGCTAGCCGCTGGATGAAAGCGCTTCTTACGTTTTTTGGATTTAGTCTTAGCGGAGTGGTCATGAGAAGAGGGCGGAGAAGTATGACTAAGGTTATCAGAATTATCAAACGTCTCATCACCTTGTAAAGAAGGCTTAGGAGCGAATTTTTCAAATTTGGATTTAACGACAGAGTTCTTTTTTTTGGCAGGCTTTTTAGATAGATATTTTTGAGTGGCCGTTTTTGGCTTTAAGGCAGGAGTACTAGCTGAATCGGCTTCCGACTCAGCTAGAATTTCAGCTAATGTTTTAATATTCATAACTATTGATCAGTTAAAAAATAAAAGGAAAAATGCAGCCTTTATTGAACTGGCGCTGCGTCTGAGTCTTCATCCATATTGTCCGCATCTGGTGTCTCATTATTGTCAACAGCACCAAGTTTTTCAGCACGAATCTTCGCTTCAATGGCTTGAGCAATTTCAGGATTTTCTTTCAAAAAGATAACTGAGTTTGCCTTACCTTGACCGATTTTTTCATCCCCATAGCTATACCACGCACCAGCTTTACCGACAGCACCAACTTCAACACCTAGATCAATGACTTCAGCTAAATGATTGGTACCTTCACCATAGGTGATTTCAAACTCAGCCTGACGGAATGGAGGCGCCATTTTGTTTTTAATGACTTTAACACGAGTCTGATTACCGATGATTTCATCTCCGTTTTTAACCGCACCAATACGGCGAATATCCATACGTACTGAAGCATAAAACTTGAGAGCGTTACCACCAGTCGTGGTCTCAGGGCTACCAAACATAACACCAATTTTCATACGAATTTGGTTAATAAACACTACCATACAGTTGGAGCGCTTGGCATTACCAGTAATCTTACGCAAAGCCTGACTCATCAAACGTGCTTGCAGACCCATGTGTGAGTCTCCCATCTCGCCCTCAATCTCTGCACGCGGTGTCAAAGCAGCGACGGAATCAACGACGATCATATCAACCGCACCTGAACGTACCAACATATCAGTAATTTCAAGCGCTTGCTCGCCATTATCAGGCTGAGAAACTAATAGGTCGTCAGTGTTTACTCCCAGCCTGCGCGCATAGACAGGATCAAGGGCATGCTCTGCATCAATAAAAGCACAAGTACCACCTTGCTTTTGACACTCTGCAATTGCTTGTAGCGTCATAGTGGTTTTACCTGAGCTCTCTGGACCATAAATCTCAATAATACGCCCTTTGGGTAGTCCACCAATTCCAAGGGCAATATCTAACCCTAATGAGCCAGTTGATACAACGTCTACATCAAGCGCTGCCGAATCATCACCTAGATGCATGATGGTATTTTTGCCAAACTGCTTTTCAATTTGACCAAGTGCTGCTTTTAGTGCTTTGGCTTTATTGTCGTCCATAATGGAGTCCTTGTCATAAGTTGTCATAAAAGAGTAATTTGAAAATATAGCGGGTAAGTATGGGAGGTATTCTGTTAAATCGGCTGTCTCAACTTACCTTTAACATCATGGTTGTATAGATAAACGTGATATAAATATTTTATCTCACTATACAGTAAAAAATACCGATAATAAAAGTAGAATAAAGTTTAGAACAAAAGGGTTGGTAGGTGTGTGATTTGATGAAGTGATTATAACAAAATATAGGTGCGACATCATGATATGAAAGGTATCAAACGACAACAGCTGTCGTGTGATATAAAAGGAGATTTAACTGCTCAAATGGGTAGAAAGTCTTACCGTTATTATGATAGATTAAACTCACTAACAACAGAAGATGTCAATAAAAATATTGAGTTGTCCACAGAAAAAAATAGGCTTCAGAGTCGATTTTGTGAAACATTAATTCGTAATTAGAAAAATTTAAATTAATTTATAAAAAGTTATTTTTACTTTCACTTGAATATAAGTTATTGATTTAGATAGACATTTAAATTGTATAAAAATTAACCAATTTTACTTAAACCATTAGTTTATCAAGTCAAAAACGTGTCAAGTAGTCACTTATCCACATACTTATCCACAGGGAATGGGGAAAACTCTGCAATCCCTTATGCTATCAATGTTTGCGCTAATGTTAAAAGTCATTTATCCATTCTAGTCCTTTTTATTAGGGATGTTTTAGATGAAAATTGCCTTGATTCTTCTTCTTTTTTTGTCCATGTTTCACATTACTGAAAAGTACAGTATCCATGATAAACGCAGTCTTGAGCTGTCAAAAATCTAAAATAGTAAAAGAGTTTTTCATTAAAAAAGTTAACCAAAAATAGCAAGGGTTTTTATCTTTATTTTTAGAGTAAAGCCGCATTCTAGAGCCAAGCAAAGAGTAAGTAAGTCGATTAGTATGGTCTTGGTTAAACGCAAAAACAAAATTGGTATTAGAATCAGTTATATAGTCTCATAAAAAAGCGGCTAAGTTAATTAGCCGCTGTATATAAACCTTCAAAGAAAATATAAGAGTCTAGTCCTTAATATATATTAAATCCCATACGCCATGACCACGCTCTAGGCCGCGACGTTCGAACTTGGTCATTGGACGAAAGTCAGGACGTGCCGTAAAATTGCCCTTACCAGCTTGGTTACTAAGTCCAGCGAAATTATCTAAAACATCGACCATCCAAAATGCATAATGCTCCCAATCGGTCGCCGTATGGAACCAGCCACCTTGCGTTAAGCTACGAGTGACAATAGTCATGCGCTCAGGACTAACGAAGCGGCGCTTATAATGACGCTTTTTTTGCCATGGATCAGGGAAGTAAAGCTGGATACGGTCAATGTGGTTTTCTGGCAGCTGCTTTAGTAGCTGAATGGCATCACCATTGATGATTTTAACATTGGTTAAGTTCTGCGTACCGGCCATATAAGCACATTTGCCAATACCAGGCTCGTGCACTTCAACGCCAACAAAGTTACGTGCAGGATCGGCTGCTGCCATCTCAATGAACGAATCACCCAGACCAAAACCGATTTCTAGAGTGAGTGGAGCGTCACTACCATTAGGCGTGTCACTAAATAACGAGCGCAGATCGTTTATGTCTTTAAGATTGCCATCACCAAAACTGTTATTGACCAAATACTGAGCAAATTTTGGATCAGTTAGAGCCAGCTCAGCATTTTTATTCATGTGTGTACGGCGTTTCATAAACGTATTGACGATACGTTTATGTTTAGTATTGGATGCGTCTGCATTAGACGTCATAGACTCATTGGTCTGTGTGTCGGTGTCAGTCGATACATCGGTATGATTCTTGATAGGACTATCAGTGTGAGAGTGTTCATTCATAAGAGCAATAGAATTCAATTAGGTAGCGAATATGAGTGTATTATAAGTTAAATACCCTTATGTGTGAACGTGCAATATCATAATGCATGATTAAATTGCCAATGACTAAACTACTTTGATTTAACATCAGGTTTACAATGGCTTATACACGCTTTAATAGTCGCTATATTAGCCTATTGACCTATACTAAAGTACATCGTATCTGGCGTTTTATTATCATATAATAAAGTTCATTTATCGACACAATAAACCACCATTTAGTGTTCTAAGTTCTAAGTTCTAAGTTCTAAGTTCTAAGTAATTCTAAACCTTTACCAGTCAATAGAGTTTACTGCTATGTTATTTATTGAGACGGATTCGCCACCACCGTTTTATCAAGAACAGCTAACCCCTCTTAAGCGCAAAAAATTTGATCAATGGTTTATTGGTCATCGCACACAGGGTTATTATCTCAAGCGTTTTGCGCAATTTGATCGGCAAGGGTATCTGTCACCTAAGTGGCACTGGGCTGCATTTTTTATGACTCTACCTTGGCTTTTATATCGCAAACGTTATATGGATGCGCTTGTCTACAGCGTTGCTGGCTGGTCATTTATCCAGCTTAATATTGTCATCGCACTAGTCACGTTTGAGTTTGTAGCGATGTCATATATTCCAGATGTCTATCAGATGGCAACACGTATTGGCATTGCCGCGATGATTTGGTTATTTTGGTCGTTTATGGTGGCGCGCTGGACAGATGCATATTATTACCGCATGGCGAGGCGTGAGATTGCTGATGCTATCAATGACCATCCACGTGATGAGGCGGCACAGCAAGCGCATTTACGCCGTGAGGGCGGGGTGAGCTTATTTGGTTTAGGTTTGGGTTTTGGGTTTTTTGCTTTCGCGCTTATGGTAATCAATGTGCAGTTTTTACCTATTCTTGCTAAGAAAAAAGAAAACGAGGTGTTATTTGATGCGTATGACATTACTAAAAATGCGCAGAATCGAGTCGCGCTAATCTATCAGCAAACAGGCGAGTGTCCGACCAGCTTGCCCCTTAGTACCGATGCTCAGCAGGTACGCATGCATATCACTACGCAAGTGGACGGCCTACCTGCTACTGACTGCGCAGTGATGGCAACCGTTCAAAACGTCAAGTTTCCTATACGCTACCTAAATGGTCAAACGCTAGTATTTCACCATAATCCCGAAAGCGATAGCTGGAACTGCATAAGCTCGCTTAACAAAAAACAAGCTCCCAAACGCTGCATAACTAACTAAGGTTAAGTATTTAAATATTAGGACTGCTAAAGCTGGGTTTATAACAATCGCTATGCTTTAGGATCAGTGGCAATGTCGCTTGAAGTATCATCAACAGGCGTTGCTTGTTTCTTAAGAACTTCATAAAAATCCCCTAAGTCCATCTTACGCGCTTTACCAATATCTTCATCAAACAAGCTTTCAAGCTCTGCCATTGCCGATTGTGCTGATTCAATCATCCTCGCTTCATCATCATAGATAGCTTGCTGACGTTCAATCAAGTCATCATCATAGTCGCGAAAAGTCTGAATAGTGTCGCGTGCTTTTTCAGGTGAAATACCAAGCAGCTGTAAAGACTCACGTGACATATCTAACGAAGACAAATAGGTCTCACGCCAGATATGACGTACGCCAACCTCACGTAAACGATAATAATGTTGACGGTCACGGGCGCGCGCCAATACAACCAAATCAGGATAGTTTTTGCGTAGATACTCAGCGGTGGTAATAGAGCGCTCTAAGTCGTCAACCGCGATGATAAAAATACGTGCTTTACTGATACCAGCAGCCCGTAGAATTTCGGGGTTTTTGGGATCACCATAATAGACTTGGTTACCAAATTTACGCACAAAATCCACTCGGTTTGCCGAGCGTTCAATGGCCGTAAATTCGATATTATGCATGCGTAACACGCGCCCGATAATCTGTCCGACGCGTCCAAAACCTGCAATAATGACCGGATGTTCATGATCGGGGATCGTGTCATGCTCGCGACTAGGCTTACTTTTAGCAAATAAAGGCTCACCGATTTTATCCAATAGTAAAAAGGCGAGCGGGGTGAGTGCCATAGAAATGGTCACGATTAAATTTAGCGTATTTTCCATTTCAGGCGCCAATACATTTTGGGTCGCAGCGACATTGAATAATACAAACGCAAATTCACCGCCTTGAGCTAAGGTCACACCAAGTCGGATACTGGTCGGCCAGCGATTGCCTAGTACCTTTGCAATAGTGGTAATCACAGCGAACTTGATGAACATTAACGCCACGGCACAACTAATGATAAATATAGGATGTGCCAAGATAAGCTTTATGTCAGTTAACATTCCTACTGACATAAAAAATAGACCAAGCAGTAAACCTTTAAAGGGCTCAATACTGGCTTCTAGCTCATGACGATATTCAGAATCCGCTAAGAGTACACCAGTCAAAAACGCCCCTAACGCCATTGATAAACCAATTTGTCCCATCAAAATAGACACGCCCATGACGATAAATAAGGCAACAGCAGTCAGCAGCTCTGACGCACCACTAGATGCGACAAATTTAAAAAATGGTCGAATAACATAACGGCTGGCAAGGATAAGACCACCGAAGACGGCAAAAACTTTGGCAAAATAAATCAAATCGTAGCTTTGTTCGCGCACACCTGACAAAAACGGAATCACTGCTAATAGGGGAATAACGGCAATATCTTGGAACAATAATATGGTAAACGCTTCGCGACCATGCGTACTGGAGAGCTGCTGTTTTTCAGTGAGTATCTGTAGGACAAAAGCAGTGGATGACAGTGCTAGACCAAAGCCGACGATAAAAGCAGTGTCCAAACGTAGAGAGAAAAAATGATACAAAATGACCATTAATAGCGTGCCAGTAAGCCCAACTTGCAAGCCGCCGAGGACGAATATAGAGCGCCGTAGTGCCCAAAGCCGCGATGGTTGTAGCTCAAGACCAATAATGAACAGCAGCATGACCACGCCAAACTCAGAAAAATGTAGCAAGCTTTCAGCGTCGCCTGCCACATCTAACGCGCTTGGGCCTAGTATGAGTCCTGTAATCAGATAACCGAGAACAGTAGCAATACCGAAGCGTTTACCGAGAGGGACAAAAAGCAGCGCTGCACCCAAAAATATGGTGGCTTGTAGCATCAAGTTTGGAGAGCCGGCAGCGGCAGCGAACATATAACATCCTTAGCAATCAATTCAAGAGTATAATCAAAGATATAGTACATAAAACAATACAGTCATTTTTTGCGATAAATTTTCCAAACGCCATTGTCTGCTAATGGATTGTTATAAGCATCGTTACGGCGCTTACGCGGTGTCTGTCTACTATCGACGACTTTGAAATCAGGCAACGCATGGACGATAAGACCGGTACGATAAAAGCGTACGCGCTCAGGCTCCATCATCTCACCCTTACTATCGCGGCAAAATACATAAGCACGTAGGTCAATAAACTCACGATGCGCCACCAATCTTGCCTCGTCATCGTTATCAAATACTGCTGACATGCGCACAATTTCCTCAGCACTATAATCGCCGCATTTATCAGTCAGTGCGCCGACCGAGCCAAAGCTTTTGGATTCTTTGGCTCGGGTTTTGGTCAGATGCAGGCGCTGCACATGATAAATAAACTGCGGTATCTCAAGGCTGGCTGGCAGTGGTAGGTAGTCAGGTGGTAGGTTGGCTGCTGGATAAAAAGCCATCGCACGCTCAAGCAAAGTTTGCCAACGCTGCTGGTATGCTTGGACTTCTGCTAAGTTACCTTCGTAAATAGGCATGTCGCGGATTTGACGTAAAATGTCAGGCGGAAACTGCTCGTCACGAAACTTAGCAATGTCTTCTTGCAGCGTTGATAGCAAAACCTTGGCGTGTTTTTTGCCATCTTTTGACGTAGGGTTGTCAATATAGTCTGGGGCGACAAAGGGCGCTGAGCGTCTAGACATAGGATTATATCGTCAATAAGTAGGTTAAAAAATACTAATAAGTCTGCTTACCAATGTCAATTAGTATACTAAATAGTGGTTTATTATAGTTATTATAAACACATAAACCGCTTTAAGTTTAATTTGTTTAATGATTATAGTATTACAAGCTATGATGTTAAGGCTTTTATTAGATAGATGAGATGCACTGTGATGCTAAAGTTTTTAAAGCGACAAAAACAAGATACTTGGATTGTTACTACGCTAAGAATTTCTATACGCTTTATAATTTTGGGTTTTGTCCTAGCGTTTGGATTTGTGTCGATTATGGCATCAAACATGGGCCCAGCTTATCTACCTGATGTGTGCAATGGCTGTTTAGATTTATGGATTAGAGTGACGTTGTTAGGTCTTGGGCTACTGGTTTGGGTCATGACTCTAGTTTGGTCAATTTGGCTTATATTACGTCACATTTATCGTTGTATTAGACGTAATCAATAATAGAATACGTCTATACCTTCTACAATTCTTCGATCTAACGGCTCCTAATTGATTATTCGTTACTAATGACTATGCCCAATATGACTATTACTATCTATAGGACGTTCTGAGACATTACAAACCAGTGCATCGCTATGGGTGCTGGTCTGCGGGTGCGATAAGCTTTCAACCTGAATGGTGGCATGATGAATACCAAGCGCTAACAAACCTTGTTCAAGACTAGCAATCAATACACTGGCATCCGAGATTCTCATATCCCCATCGACCATCACATGGCAAGATAGCGCATTTAGCCCGCTGGTGATGCTCCAGACATGCAGGTCATGGACTTGTTTCACTTGTGGATGGGCAAGCAGCTTATCTTCAACATCGACCAGCGATATGCCTTCTGGCGTGCCCTCCATCAAGATATGTACCGAATCACGTACAACACGATAACCGCTTACTAAGATAAGTATGGCGACAATGACAGACGCTGCTGCATCCGCCCAAACCCAACCAAACCCCATCATTAATAAGGCGGCAATAATAGCGGCAACTGATCCCAGCAGATCACTTAATACATGCAAGTAAGCGCTTTGCATATTGAGGTTGACAGGCTCTTTTGTGTCAGAACTTTTAGCTTTTACATGGTCTTCATTTGATCCATGACTGTGCGCGTGCCCATCGCCACTGCTACTACCACGATGCATCAGCCAAGCGACCAAGATATTGACTAGCATACCGATGGTCGCGACGATTAGCATACCTTGGGTGGCAATCTCTGGCGGTGAGTTAAAGCGTTTGATCGCTTCATAAAAAATCATCAAGGCGATAATCACCAGCGTCGCACCATTAACTGTGGCTACGATAATCTCAAAGCGTTTATAACCAAAAGTTTTTTGATGGGTGGCTGTTTTTTCGCCGATTTTAAATGCCATTAAGGTTGCACCAAGTGCAATGGCATCGCTTAGCATGTGACCTGCATCAGATAATAGTGCCAAACTGCCAGTTAGTAGGCCACCAATCGCCTCAATAAACATATAACCTGTAATAATCACAAAGCTAATCAGTAACGTGCGTTGATAGCCTTTGGTATCTCGCGGTGCGGTAGTTTGCTTTAAGTGTTCATCATGATCGTGAGTATCTTGATTGTCAGGAGTATAGTTACTATCGTCATTTTTATACACATCAATAGGCTTACTTGGAGGCAAGTGCTTCTTTTGCTTATGATTGGGATCTTCTTGACTCATAACGTTACTCAAATTTATTAAGATTTATAGTAAATAACTTCAAGGACTAATGATAAATCTAACATAGTCGAGTATTAGAAGCTGTAACGACGAGGTAAAAATGAAGCCAGTAAGCTATAGTCGATTCACTGTAAAAATGACATAGTGCTACTGGTATAAATTTTCCTTGCATGCTGTTATCACAGAGGCTGCGCAAAATTCATTCCAGTAGCACTCTTCAATTTATAACCATGTTATTTTGAATTGACTATACGTTTAGTAGCCTAAGAATAATAAGAGGAAACGGTGATAAGTTTGAGGTGTAAGCCTACCAGCCAATAGGATCAATATCTAAAGTCAGTTTTAGGTATTTGGCGCTGGGCAGAGCCAGTACTGGTTGCCACCAGTGACTTAATACATGGTGGAGCTGCTGGCGCTCTTTGGCGAGCAGGAGTAGCTGCGCATGGTAGCGACTGTTTTTTTTTACTCATAGGTGCATCGATGGGACCTAATACTGCCAAGTTGTGGTTACTCGGCAAAATAGCGATGGCATCTTTAAGTACTTGCATGGTAGCGGCAAGGGTTTTGCCTTCACAGCGAATCAACGCGGCATGGGTGTAAGGCGGCAGTCCCATTATTTTGCGCTCTTGCAATAGCTCACGTGCAAATGATTGATAACCGTCTTTTACCAATTTTAATAATAAGTCGTTGTCGGGCTGCAATGTTTGAATCAGCACGCGTCCTGCTTTGTTGCCACGTCCTGCTCGTCCTGCTACCTGAATCATCAGCTGCGCAGTATGCTCAGGAGAGCGAAAATCCGCGGATAAAAAGCCGCGATCGGCATTGGGTAAGCATACAAGAGTGACGTTGGGAAAATGATGACCTTTGGCGACCATTTGCGTGCCAACCAATATGGCAGGATTGCCTTGATTAATACGCTGATAAATATTTTCCCAGCTGTCTTTGCGCCGTGTGGTATCGCGATCGATTTGAATAATCGGGTACAGCTCTTTGCTGGTTTGCGGATTGGCAAAAATCGCGTGCAAATTTTCGCTTAACCTTGTCGTACCTATACCTTTGGCATCCAAGTTTTGACTGCCACAATCAGGGCACACGGTTGGAATATAAGCTTGCCAGTCGCAGTGATGGCATTTTAGATATGAGCTATGTTGAGACTGACTATTATAATGAACAGTCAGATGGGCGTCGCAGCGTGGACAATCTGCTTGCCAGCCGCAAGCTTCGCATAATAAGACAGGTGCATAGCCGCGCCGGTTTAGGAACACCAATACTTGATCGCCAGCCTCTAGTGTCTGCCGTATTGCCCTAATCATGGCGTCTGTCAGCCCCGTATCGTAGCGTGCGCCATCGTCTGTCGTCTGTTGATGCGTACTTTGCAAGCGCGCATCAATAAGCTGCATGGGCGCAGGCTTGGCATTACCTGGTCGTGTTCGAAGCTGGCACTCTACCAGTTTGCCATCATCGACCAGTTTTAGATGTTCAAGAGAAGGAGTGGCGGTACCAAGTATGACTGGAATATTGTATTGTACACCGCGGTAGAGCGCGACGTCAGCGGCATGATAGCGCAAGGTATCTTGTTGTTTATACGAGCCATCATGCGCCTCGTCAACGACGATCAGCCCCAAGTTAGCAAAGGGGTAGAGCACTGCTGAGCGCGTACCAATGATGATTTGGGCGTGTCCTGTGCGGCAGTCTTGCCAGCCTTGCAGACGGTGAGTATTGTTCATACCAGAATGCAGCAACACAATATGAGCAGCAAAGCGACTGGCAAAACGGGCGCGTGTCTGCGGTGTCAAGCCAATCTCTGGCACCAAAATTAAAACCTGTTTCCCTGCCTCGAGTACCGCTTGCATGACTTGTAAATACACTTCAGTCTTACCACTGCCCGTAATGCCATTTAATAAAAAACCTGTGTAGCGCTGAGCTTGATGAGTAGCGATGATAGCGCTGACCGCCTGCTGCTGTTCTTCATTTAGATCAAGCGGCATTTTTGCTAATGTAACAGGAGACGGCGCTTGTTTTGGCTCAATATAGCGCTCAATCAGACCTTTTTCTTCTAATGTCCTTAAAAAGGCGCGCTCCATACCTTCTAATAACAGTACGTCTTCACTAGCACCGCGCGCGCCATGTAGCTTGAGCATATCAAACTGCTGCTTTTGTTTTTTTGCATTAGCATGAAAGTCATCGTCGCTTACATGCGGCAAAATCCGCCAGTGCGTAATCAGTAAGTCCAGCGGCTTGCCTTGACGCACTAGGCTTGGCAGGATAACAGCCAAAACATCACCGAGCGGGTAGTGATAATAACGCGCAAGCCAATAGGCAAGCTTTAACATACTGACATCTAAAATAGGTTCAGCATCTAGGCATTTATTGATGGGTTTAAGCTTACCGCTAGGCACACTGCTATCAGCTTCAGCGATATGAGCGATTACAATACCGATTAGGGTTTGACGACCAAATGACACCTCGACACGGCTACCAATCTGAGGCAAAGGCACGTTTGATGAGGCGTTGCTATCTGTTGATACGCTATAGTCAAATACCCGATAAAGGGGCACGGGTAGAGCAACTTGTACCAACATAAAATGCACCCCTAGCTTTTTGATATATAGCTTTTAAATTAAATTTTTAGATATGTAGCGTTTAGCTATTTAGATTTTA